>WFVN01000148.1 GCA_015491615.1 Gammaproteobacteria bacterium | reverse complement strand
GGGCACGGGTGTGCTCCTCAACGACGAGATGGACGACTTCTCGGCCAAGCCCGGGGTCCCCAACGCCTACGGCCTGGTGGGGGCCGAGGCCAACGCCATCGCCCCCGGCAAGCGCCCCCTGTCGTCCATGTCCCCCACCTTCGTGGACGACGGCGCGCGCCTGGGCATCCTCGGCACCCCCGGCGGCTCGCGCATCATCACCATGGTCCTGCTGGGGATCCTCGACTTCGCCGCCGGCCATGGGCCCGAACACTGGGTCACCCGCCTCCGCTTCCACCACCAGTACCTCCCGGACGTCATCCAACACGAACCGGGCGCCATCCCCGAGGACGTGGCGGCGGAGCTGAAGGCCCGCGGCCACACCCTCAAGGACCTGGGCGGCACCTACGGCAACATGCAGGCCATCCTCTGGGACCGCCGCAGCGGCCAGGTCGAGGCCGCCTCCGACCCGCGCGGCATCGGCAGCGCGCGGGTGGTGGCGGGTGTTACTCGTTAGGCAACGGTTGAAAGCGGCAGCGGAAAGGATTCCCCGGAATCCCACCCCCGCTTAGATTATCTGCCAAGCCTATTTCCCGAAGTGCCATGAATAGGAAAGTGCAGTTGCATGAATGCCCGGCGGGACGGGCTTGCGAGTCGAAGACCTTGGGTCTGAACTGGCGTAGGTCCCGGGAAGTCACTTCTTTGCCAGCAAATTGGCGATAGGTTTCCCAAAGGTCCTGATAGGAAACCGAAATGACCGAATTTTTCCGTCGGTAACGGAGATTCTTTCGTCCATGGCCAACGATTACGGATTCACCCCCTCCTGGATTGGGGAGTCGGCGTCCAACGGGTAACTCCCGTTCTAGTTGTTGGCGAAATTCACCGGAATCCATGTTGCTCATCCTCCCTTCCGTAATTATTCCGTTATTCCCCTACATTTTTTCTCTTTAACTCCTCGATAGATGTTGTGGTCACAAGATTAGCTCCCGTCGGGTTGGCCAGCCAGTTCTCCAACCGTAGCCCGGGGACGCGCGAGAACTCGCCCAGGTTGGCGCTCACCAGGGTCAGGTCCCGGGCCAGGGACTGGGCAGCGATCAGCAGGTCGTTGGGGCCGATAGGTCGTCCCCGGCGGGTGAGGTGGTGGCGCAGTTCGGCGTAGGTGCGGTCGGCCGGTTCCTCCAGGGGCAGGATCTCGATGTTCGCCAGCAGGGCCTCGACCCGTTCGGCGAGGCGCGTCGAGCCGGATTTGGTGGCCCCGTAACGCAGCTCCGCGGCGACGACGATGCTGGTGCACACCCGTGCCTCGCCCACCCGGGCGATGTGTTCGGTGACCTGGCCGTGGGGGTGGCGGATGAGGTGGGAGAGGATGTTCGTGTCGAGCAGATGGGTGGGCTCTTGGCTCACCGGAGAGGGTCCTCGTCCAGGCCTGGGAGATCCTCGTCCACGTCCGGGAAGGGCTCGTCCAGGGGCTCCCAGCGGTCGAGCAGGTCCAAGAGGCGCTTCTTGCGTACCGGCTCGACGATCAGGCGATCGCCTTCCTTGCGGATCACCGCCTCGTCGCCCTCCAGCTCGAACTCGCGAGGGATGCGCAAGGCCTGGTTGCGGCCGTTGCGAAACAGGCGGACATGGCGTTCAGGGGCGGACATGGGATGCACCTCGGATTTGGCCTATGCCAGAGCATAGGTCGGTGGGCGGGTGCTGTCAAAGCGTTCAATCCCGCGTTGCCATCTCTATCCCTTCCTTGGCCACTTGCACCATTAGATCGATCTCGTCGTCTTCGATGACGTAGGGGGGCATGAAATAGACGACGTTCCCCAAGGGGCGCAGGAGCACGCCCCGCTCCAGGCCGTGGCGGTACACCCGCAGGCCGCGCCGTTCCTGCCACGGGTAAGGGGTGCGGCTGGCCTTGTCGCGCACCAGTTCGATGGCGGTGATCATGCCCGTTTGGCGCACCTCGGCCACGTGTGGGTGGTCCTCCAGGTCGGCGCACAGTTCGCGGATCCGGCGGCTCTTTTCCCGGTTGCGTTCCAACACCGGCTCGTCGCGGAAGATGTCCAGGGTGGCGAGGGCGGCGCGGCAGGCGAGGGCGTTGCCGGTGTAGGAATGGGAATGGAGGAAAGCGGTGAGCTTCTCGTAGTCGTCGTAGAAGGCCTCGTACACCGTGTCGGTGGTGAGGACCGCGGAGAGGGGCAGGTAGCCGCCGGTGAGGCCCTTGGAGAGGCACAGGAAATCGGGGGCGATGCCCGCCTGCTCGCAGGCGAACAGGGTGCCGGTGCGGCCGAAGCCGACGGCGATCTCGTCGGCGATGAGGTGCACCCCGTGGCGGTCGCAGGCCTCGCGCAAGAGGGTGAGGTAGACGGGGTGGTACATGCGCATGTAACCGGCGCACTGGACCAGGGGTTCGACGATCACCGCGCAGATCTCGTGCGCGTGGTGGGCAAGGGTGGCCTCCATGTGGGCGAACATGGCGCGCGCGTGTTCCTCGCAGGAGATGCCGGGTGCGCGCTCGAAGCAGTCGGGGGAGGGCACGGTGATGGGCTCGAGGAGTAGGGGCTCGTAGGTCTCCTTGTAGAGGTCCACGTCGCCTACCGCCAGGGCGCCCAGGGTCTCCCCGTGGTAGCTGTTGGCGAGGTTCACGAAACGGGTCTTGGCCGGTTGCCCCCGGTTGCGCCAGTAGTGGAAGCTCATCTTCAGGGCCACTTCCACCGCCGAGGAGCCGTTGTCGGCATAAAAGACGCGGTTGAGCCCTTCGGGGGTGATGGCCGCCAGGCGCTCGGCCAGTTCCACCGCCGGGGCGTGGGTGAAACCGGCGAGGATGACGTGTTCCAAAT
>WFVN01000147.1 GCA_015491615.1 Gammaproteobacteria bacterium | reverse complement strand
GTGTCGGGGCGGACCCAGGGGCTGAGGTCGGTGCAGCACATCGCCTGATGCGCGTCTTTCACGGAGGGTGGAGGACGCTGGGTCATCGGTTGCCGTTTCCTCCCGATGAAACGGTGTGGGTGGTTCCGCGAGGGCGGACTGGCAAAGATAAATCAAGGCTCCGGACGGGGGCAAGAATTTAATTTCCCATGGGAATCAAATTGTTGCGTTGGTGTTTGTGCTAAGCGATTGAATATTGGTCAGTCGCGGAAGTTGGTGAATTGCAGGGGGCGGTCGAGGTCTTGTTCGCGCAGCAGGGCGGCGATCACCCGCTGCAGGTCGTCCCGTTTCTTGCCGCTCACCCGGATCCGCTCTCCCTGGACGGCGGCCTGGACCTTGAGTTTGCTGTCCTTGATGGCCTTGACGATGCGCCTGGCGGTGTCCTTGTCGATGCCTTCACGTAAGCGCAATGATTGCAGGGCCCGCTAGCCGCGGGCCTGGAGCGGGTCCACGGCGATGGCCTGGATGTCGCTGCCGCGCTTGGCCAGTTTGTGGAAGAGGATGTTCTGCATCTGGTCCAGTTGGAATTCGTTTTCCGCCTCCAGGATCAGGCGGTCTTCCTCCCGCTGCACGCGCGCGTCGCTGCCCTTGAAGTCGTAACGGTTGGCGATCTCGCGGTTGCTCTGGTCCACGGCGTTGGTGAGTTCGTGGTGGTCGATCTCGGAGACGATGTCGAAGCTGGGCATGGTTCCTCCGCGGGTCATTTGCCGGCGCGAAGGAGGACGCCGAGGCCGAGGCGCTCGATTTCGCCTTCCAGGTGGCGGCGGATCTGGTGGGCCTCTTCGAGGTCGCGTACCGCCTCCACCAGTTCGCGCGCCTGGCGGTATTCCAGGTTGCGCACCACCCATTTGATGCGCGGGATGTCGATGGGGTTGACGCTCAGGGTGTTCAGCCCCAGGCCCACCAAGAGAAGGGCGGCGGCGGGGTCGGAGGCCATCTCGCCGCAGACGCTCACCGGCTTGCCGTAACGGGCGCCGGCGTGCAGGACGCGCTCGATGGCCTCGATGACGGCCGGGTGGAGGGCGTCGTAGAGCTTGGCCACCCGATGATTGTTGCGGTCCACGGCGAGGAGGTATTGCACCAGGTCGTTGGTGCCGATGGAGAGGAAATCCACCCGCCGGGCGATGGCGGCGGCGCTGCTCACCGCCGAGGGGACTTCGATCATGGCGCCGAGGCGAGGCAGGGGCAGTTCTTCGTCGGTTTCCTCCTGCAATTCTCGATGGGCGCGACCGATGAGGTGCAGGGCCTCGTCCACTTCTGCCGGGGTGGTGACCATGGGCAGGAGGATGTGTAGGTTGCCGAGGCCGGCGTTGGCCCGGACCATGGCGCGAATCTGCACCATGAATATCTCCGGGTGGTCCAGGGACACGCGCAGGCCACGCCAGCCCAGGAAGGGATTGTCCTCGTGGATGGGGAAGTAGGGAAGCGATTTGTCGCCACCAATGTCGAGGGTGCGGAGGGTGACGGGGGCGGGGGCGCAGTGTTGCAGGATGCGCCGGTAGAGTTTCGTCTGTTCCCCCTCGCCGGGGAAGCGATCGCGCATCATGAAGGGGAATTCGGTGCGGTACAGGCCGATGCCGTCGGCGCCGTTGTCGCGGATGGGTTCCAGTTCACTGCGCAGGCCGGCGTTGGCGAGCAGGGTGATGCGATGACCGTCGTGGGTCACCGCCGGCAGGTCGCGCAGGGGCTCCAGTTCCGCCCGCAGTTCGTGTTCCTCGTCGCTGAGGCGCTGGAACTGTTCGCGGATGGCCGGGCTCGGATCGACGAAGACGCGGCCTTCGTAGCCATCCACCACCAGGGTCTTGCCTTCCACCTTGGCCAACGGTAGGTCGGAGACGCCCATCACCGCAGGAATACCCAGGGCACGGGCGAGAATGGCGGCGTGGGAGGAGCCCGAACCCTGGCGGGAGACGAGGGCGCGGACGCGTTCCAGAGGGAGGTCGATGAAGGCGGCGGGGCCGAGGCTGTCGCCCACCAGCACGGCCGCTTCGGGGAAGTGGACGGGGGGGCCGGGCTGGGTCTCGAGTCGCTCCAGGATGCGCCGGCCCAGGTCGCGCATGTCTTCCACCCGCTCGCGCAGGTAGGGGTCGTCCATGAGGCGGAAGGCACGGCTGTGTTCTTCCACCGTGTCGCGCAGGGCCGCCGGGGCCCATTGGCCGAGATCGATACGGGTGATGGTGCCGCCGACGATGCTGTCGCTGTCGAGCATCAGGCGGTAGGCCTCGAACAAGGCCCGGTCGGCCTGCGGCAGGTCACGGTCGAAACGTGCCTCCAGGCGGTCGATGTCCTGGCGAACCCGTTCCACCGCGGCAAGAAAGCGGCGTACCTCGACCTCGGGGTCGTCCACCGCGCGGTCGGGCACGGCGGCGAGGTTGAAGGGAGGGTAGACCACCATTGCGGTGCCCACCGCCACTCCGGGAGCGCCAGAGATTCCTGGGAAGGGGCGGTCGTGGTGGTGGCCTCTGGCCAGGCGTTCGAAGCCGGTGACCGCCTCGGCATGGGCGATGGCGGCGGCCAGTTGCGCGGCGAGGGTGATGAGGAGGGTTTCTTCGTCCTCGGTGAAGCGGCGCCGTTCCTTTTGCTGCACCACCAGGGCGCCGAGGGTACGGCCCTGGTGAATGAGAGGTACGCCGAGGAAACCATGGAAGGCCTCCTCGCCGATCTTCGGGAAGAAGCGATAGGCGGGGTGGCCGGGGGCGTCCTCCACGTTCATCGGTTCGGCGCGCGAGCACACCAGGCCCACCAGTCCTTCGTCGGGGCGCAGGCGTACGCGGCCGACGGCGTCGGCACGCAGCCCTTCGGTGGCCATGAGCACGCGCTCGTTGGTGGCCGGGTCGATGAGATAGACGGAGCAGGCGTCGGCGCCGATGACCTCGCGCACGCGTCGGACGATGAGGCGCAGGGCCCGGTCCAGGTTCTCGGCGCTGCTGACTTCCTCGGAGAGCTTACGCAGGGCTTCCAGCATGTGGGGCGTCCACCATCGACCGAGCTCAGGGTAGCATGGGCCCCATGAGGGGTCACGCGCGGTCAGGGCCGTTGAGATTGGGCGAGGGGCGCGCCTTCGGGGTGGGGGATGCCCAGGTGATGGGCGAATTCGGTCATCGCCCGGCGGTACACCTCGCGCTTGAAGCTCACCACCTGGGCTACGGGGAGCCAGAAGTCCACCCATTCCCAATGGTCGAATTCGGGGCGCGGCATGGCGTCCAGGCGGATGCGGGAGTCGGGGGCGGTGAGGCGGAGGAGGAACCAGCGTTGTTTCTGACCGATGCACACCGGTCGGCGGTGGCGGCGGATCATGTGCGGCGGGAGGCGGTAGCGGAGCCAGCCGCGTGTCTGGGCGAGGATCCGCACGTCTTCAGGGTAGAGCCCCACTTCCTCGTGGAGCTCCCGGTACATAGCTTCCTCGGGGGTCTCGCGCGGTTTGATGCCCCCTTGTGGGAACTGCCAGGCATCTTGCCCGGAGCGCCGCGCCCAAAGGACCTGATCGTGCCGGTTGCATAGCACGATTCCTACGTTGGCTCGGAATCCTTGGGAGTCGATCACGCTTCAGTCCGCCGGTGCATGTATTTGTAATTTTTTCATTTTTTCATTGTACAATCAATGCGAGCATATTTTCTTCGAGTCGTGACGAACGGAATTTCTCAATGGAATTGGCCATTTTCGACTTGGACAACACCCTCATCGCCAGCGACAGTGATTACCTCTGGGGACGCTTCCTGGCGCGCGAGGGGGTGGTGGATCCGGATCGCTACGAGCGCGAGAACCAGCGCTTCTACGATCAGTACCGGGCCGGCACCCTGGACATCTTCGAGTTTCTGCGTTTTTCCCTGGAACCCCTGGCACGCCTGCCGCGCACGACCCTGGAGGCGTTGCGCGAGCGCTTCCTGCGCGAGGCCATCGAGCCCATTCTCCTGCCGCGGGCGCAGGCCCTGGTGGATTCGCATCGCGCCGCCGGCCGCCTGCCGGTGGTGATCACCGCCACCAACCGCTTCGTCACCGAGCCCATCGTGCGCCGCTACGGTATCGACGCGCTCCTGGCTACCGAGCCGGCGGTGGACGACGCGGGCCGTTTCACCGGGGAGGTGGTGGGCACGCCCTGTTTCCAGGAGGGGAAGGTGACGCGCCTTCAGGCGTGGTTGGCGGAGCGTGACCTCGATCTGGCGGGGAGCTGGTTCTACAGCGACTCCCACAACGATCTGC
>WFVN01000146.1 GCA_015491615.1 Gammaproteobacteria bacterium | reverse complement strand
GTCCAGGAAGTGGGTGGCGCAGGAGATGCACGGGTCGTAGTTGCGCACCACCTGTTCGGCATGGGCGCGCAGCGCGTCCGGGTCGCGGTCGAGGCCGAATTCGGTGAGAGACTGGCGCAGGTCGTCCTCCATGCGTTCCTGGTTCTGGGCGGTGGGGGGGACGATGCGGGCGCGCAGGACGAGGCCGTGGGGGTCAGTGTCGTAGCGGTGCCAGAGGAGGCCGCGGGGGGCTTCGCTGGCGCCGAATCCGGTGCCGGCGCAGGGCATGCTGCCCTCGAAGGCGCACCGCGGCGGGTCGAGGAGGTGTTCCTCCAGCAGGCGGGCGGCCTCGGAGAGGGCGTAGCGGATCTCCACCGCCCGGGCGACGATGCTGTGGTAGGGGTTGGCGCTGGGGAAGGCGAGGCCGGTCTCGTCGATGAGGGCCTGCACCGGATCGGGCAGGCGGGCGTGGTGGAGGTTGAGGCGCGCCAGGGGGCCCACCAAGTAGGGACGCCCGTCCAGGTGGGCGTGGAAGGCGGTGGAGTGGGGCACCTGGAATTCCTTCACGTGCGCCTCGAAGTCCTCGACGGCGAAACGCCCGCCGTCGCTGATGACGCATTCGATGCCGGTGAGGGGGTAGCCCTCGGGGTCGTCCAGGGCCAGGCAGGGGAAGTCCTGGTGGCGTTCGGGGAAGGGCAGGGCGGCGCTCCAGCGCACCAGGTCGTCCGCTTCGGGGAGGGCGGCGCGCAGCTCGGCCGCCAGGGTCGCGACTTCGGCGGCATCGGGGAGCCGGTGGAAGCCGCCCACCCGCATCCCCACCGGGTGTACCGAGCGCCCGCCGAAGAGGGCGATGAGGCGGTTGCCCAGGGCCTGCAGGCGCAGGCCGCGCTTGACCACGTCGGGCTGGATCCGGGCCAGTTCGGTGGCGTCGGCGGCACCAAAGAAGTCGGGGGCGGCGAGGAGGTGGATGTGGAGGGCGTGGCTCTGGATCCATTCGCCGCAGTACATGATGCGTCGCAGACGGGCGAGACCGTGGGGCAGGGTGATGTCGAACAGCCCTTCGAAGGCGCGCGCGGCGCTCACCTGGTAAGCCACCGGGCAGATGCCGCAGATGCGCGCCACCATGTCCACGACCTCGTCCGGGGCGTGGCCTTCGACGAATTTCTCGAACAGACGCGGGGGTTCGAAGATGCGCAGGTGGATGCGGGTGAGGCGTCCGTCCTCGATGGTGAGTTCCAGGGCCCCTTCCCCTTCCACCCGCGCCAGGGTGGGCACGTCGATGTCGATGCGGCGGCGGCTCACGGGGCCTCTCCGCGCCAGTACAAACCGGCCCGACGGAATTCGGGGGCGGCGCTGTTGATGAACAGGAAACGGCGGGCGATGGCCGCGTCGATGAGGCCGAGGCCCTCGAAGCGCATCCCCAGGGCGTCGGTGTTGGGGTGCTCGGCGGGGCCGAAGCAGCCATAGCAGTCGCGCCCGTGGCGCGGACACAGGGCGCCGCAGCCGCCGCGCGTCACCGGGCCCAGGCAGGGGCGCCCCCGGGTGACCAGGGTGCAGGGGTGGCCGGCGCGTTTGCATTCCAGGCACAGCTTGTCGGCGCCGGGGGCGGGTCGGAGGCCGAGGGCGAGTTGCGCGAGCACGTCCAGGACCTGGCCGCCGTCCACCGGGCAGCCCCACAGGGCCAGGTCCACGTGGACGTGCTCGGCGACGGGGGTGGCGGTGGCGAGGGCGTCCAGGTGCTCACGCCGGGGATAGATGTCGCGCAGCCAGGCCTCGCCGTCGGCCAGGTTGCGCAGGGCTTGCAGGCCGCCGGCGGTGGCGCAGGCGCCGAGGGTGACGAGGTAGGCGCTGCGCGCGCGGATGGCCTGGATGCGTTCCCGTTCTTCCTCCGTGCACACCGAGCCCTCCACGAAGGCCACGTCGGCCTCGGCCTCGGGATCCACCGGTCCCAGCTCGGGGAAGTGGACGAAGTCGTGCGCCTCGGCGAGGGCGAGGAGGGTTTCGCCGGCGTTGAGGAAGGCCAGTTGGCAGCCGTCGCAGGAGGCGAATTTGTGCACCGCGATGCGCAGGCGTCGGCGTTCCATGGTCAGTACCCCCGGCGACCGAGGCGGTCGCGGATGTCGTGGTAGCAGAACACGGGCCCCTGGCGGCAGACGAAGTCGGGGCCGTATTGGCAGTGGCCGCAATGGCCGAGGGCGCATTGCATGTTGCGCTCCATGGACAGCCAGATGGCCTCGGCGGGCACGCCGCGGTCGAGGAAGGCCTGGACGCCGGCGACCATCATCGGTTCGGGGCCGCACAGGAGGATGGCGCAGCGGCGGGTGTCGAAGTCGGCCTCGTCCACCAAATCGAGGATGCGGCCGGTGTACCAGGGCCAGTCGCCCTTGGGGGCCTGGTCGGCGGCGAGGAGGACCTGGGTGTTCGGTTGTGCCGCCCAGGCCTCGTACTGGCGGCGCCAGAGGAGGTCGTCCGGGTGCTTGACCCCTTGCATGATCACCAGCCGACCGTAGTGGCGCCGGCGGCGCAGGATGTAGCGGATGGCGACCACCACCGGGGCGCAGCCGAGACCGCCGGTGAGGACCACTACGTCGCGCTCGTGCAGGTCGCCCAGGGGCCAGCCGCGCCCGTAGGGGCCGCGCAGGCCGATCTGGTCGCCGGCGCGCAGGCGGGCGAGTCCGTGGGTGACCCGCCCCACGGCGCGGATGGTGTGGTCCAGGAGGTGGGGGTCCTGGGGGTCGGAGACGATGGAGATGGGGACCTCCCCGGCGCCGGGCAGATAGACCATGTTGAACTGGCCGGGGTGGAAGACGTAGGCCTCGCGCGCCTGCGGGTCCAGGAGCTCCAGACGCAGGGTGAAGACGGTGGGGGTTTCCTGGATGCGCTCCACTACCCGCGCCGGATGGGGCAGGTAGGCGTCGCTCATGGCGTGTCCTCCTCGGCCCCGCCGGCGAGGAGGGCGGCCACCTCGGCGGTGAGATCGATGCCCGCCGGGCACCAGGTGAGGCAGCGGCCGCAGCCCACGCAGCCGGAGCGCCCGTACTGCTCGTGCCAGTCGGCCAGCTTGTGGGTGAGCCATTGGCGGTAGCGCAGGGCCGTGTCTTCACGGATGACGATGCCATGGATGGCGCTGTGGCCGGGGGTGAAGCAGGAGTCCCAAGCGCGCCAGTGCTCGCTGCGGTCCTCTACTGGATCGGGCCGCTCCTCGTGGCGGTGGCAGAAGCAGGTGGGGCAGACGCTGGTGCAGTTGGAGCAGCTCATGCAGCGCGCGCCCACGTCCGCCCAGTGGGGGGATTCGCGCCGGGCGCGCAGGGATGCGCGCAGGTCGCGTCCGGGGAGGGCGCGGCGCTGGCGGGTGGCGGCGCGGATCTCCCGTTCCGCCTGCGCCTGTTGCGCGGGGGTGGGG
>WFVN01000145.1 GCA_015491615.1 Gammaproteobacteria bacterium | reverse complement strand
GTGCACGCCGGCCCCGCCGGCCAGGTGGTGGTGGAGACCGCCTACGGCGGCGAGCGTCTCTTGGATCCGCCCCTGGGCGAGCCCCTGCCGCGCATCTGCTGAAGGGCGAGGATGCGTTCGGCCGCCTCGTCGGCGCCGGCGGGCCGCGGCGGGGTGGGGGCAGGGGCGTCCAGGAGGACGGCCAGGTGGTGGCCGAGGCGGCCCGCGTAGAAGTCTTCGCGGGGGATCTCGCGGGCGCGGTCGTGGGCCTTCAGCCAGGCGGTGAGACCGGGTTCCTCGGGCCAGTCGCCGCGCGCCACGTAGAGCACCGGCACGCCCAGGCAGGCGGCCTCCACGAAGCTGCCGTAGCCGGGTTTGGTGAGGAGGGCGTCGGCGCTGGCGAGGAGGTCGGCGAAGGGCCAGCCCAGGTCCTCGATGGCGGAAGTGCCGGGGCGGACGGGGCGCCAGGCGCGCGGCAGGAGGCAGTGCCAGCCGGGCAGATCCGGCCAGCGGTCCGGGTCCACGGCGGTGGGGATGCCGCCGGGGGAGACCAGGAGGATGCGGGTGGTCTCGTCCAGGCCCAGGACACGACGCAGGTGCGCGCGCCGGCGGCGACCGAGGGTGGCGATGGGGCCGACGGTGCAGGTGTTGGGGAGGTCGGCCATGGGCATCGCCGGTTGCGGGCGGACGAACAGGTCGGCGGCGCGGTAGGCGGCGCGCATGTCCGCCTCGACGGCGGCGGCGCCGGGGAGGTGACCGCAGTAGGCGGCGTAGATGTCGGCCCAGTTGAGGGAGCACAGGGCCACCGCGGGGAGGCCGGCGCGGCGGGCGGCGGCCAGGGGCAGGTAGGGAACGTCGGCGAGGACCAGGTCGGGGGCGAGCTCGCCGAGCAGGTCGGCGAAGCGCGCCACGTGTTCGGGCCAGCGGCGGTGCAGGCGCCGGTAGGCGCTGTGGGTGGCGGTCACGTCCACGTCGATGGCGGAGCGCATGAGCATGCCGAAGTCGGCGGCGCGGGGGATCACGTCCACCGGGCCTGGGAGGCGCTGGCGTACCAGGGTCTCGGGGAGGCGGCTCATGAGGGTGACGCGCAGCCCCGGCAGGCGCGCGCGCAGGGCCTCGACGACGGGGGCGGTCTGGGCGAAGTGACCGAAGCCGTGGGGGGAGACCACCGCCAGCAGGTGGGGGGCGCTCACGCGTCGTCCTCGTCCGCGTCCGCTTCGCGCCCGGCCTGGTGCAGGCGGTCGAGGCGCTCGGCGAGTTGGCGTTCCAGGGGGGTGAGGGTCTCCTCCAGTTGGTTGGCGAACAGGGCCAGCTCGGCGTGCAGGCGCGCCTGGTCGGCGCCCCGGTCCACCGCCGCGGCGGCGCGGCGCAGCAGTTCCAGTTGGTCGCGCAGTTTGATGGAGGCCCCCAGGGCGCCCTTGAGGCGTTCGCGCGGATGGGGGATCCAATCGCGCGGGCGGGCCAGGCCGGCGAGGCCCTCGCCCACTTCCAGCAGGCGCTTGCGGAAGCGACCGGTGGCCCCCAGGCGACCGCTGGCCAGGTCGCCCCATACGGCCAGTTCCATGAGACGCAGCCAGTCGGCCTTGAGGGGTTCCAGGGCGGCGGGGATGGTCGCCAGGAGGTCGTCCACGTCGCGCGGGTCCAGGGTCATGGGGTCTCCTCGGCCAGTCGTGCCAATCGGTCGGCCTCTGCCAGGCGTTCGCGGGTGCCCACGTCCACCCAGCGGCCGCGGTAGTGCTCGCCACTCACCCGCCCGGCCGCCATGGCCGCGCGCAACAGGGGGGCGAGGGGGAAGGCGCCGGGTCGGCAGTCGCGGAACAGCTCGGGCCGGTAGACGCCGATGCCGGCGAAGGTGAGGCGCAGCTCGCCGTCGGCGTGCACGCGCCCGTTTTCGTCCAGGCGGAAATCGCCCCGCGGATGGTGAGGCGGATTGTCCACCAGCACCAGGTGGGCGAGGTCCCCCTCGGCGGGCGCCGGCGGGGGGAAGGGGTAGTCGGTGTAGATGTCGGCGTTCACCACCAGGAAGGGGGCGTCCCCCAGCAGGGGCAGGGCGCGGTGGATGCCGCCGCCGGTCTCCAGGCCGCGCCCGCCCTCGTCGGAGTAGCGGATGGCGAGGCCGAAGCGGGCGCCGTCGCCCAGGCGCGCGCGGATCTGCGCCCCCAGGTGCGCCAGGTTGACGACCACTTCGGTGATGCCGGCGCGCGCCAGGGCGCGCAGGTGGTGCTCGATGAGGGGGCGGCCACCCACCGGCACCAGGGGCTTGGGGAGGCGGTCGGTGATCGGGCGCAGGCGCTCGCCGCGCCCGGCGGCGAGGATCATGGCGCGCACGCGGCCTCCAGTCGCGCTCGCACGGTGTCGTCCAGCCAGGCGCCGAAGGCGCGCAGGGGTGGGGCCGGGTCGCGCTCGCAAGCGCGCAGGACGTAGTCCAGGGTACGGGGGATGTCGCCCAGGTAACCGGGCTTGCCGTCGCGGTGGTGGAGGCGGGCGAAGATGCCGATGGCCTTCAGGTGGCGCTGAATGCCCATGCGGTCGAACCAGCGCTGGAAGGTGGCCGCGTCCACCCCCTCGGGCAGCAGCCCCAGGTGCGTCGCCTCGCGCCGGTAGCGCTCCACCCAGCCGCGCACCCGGTCCTCCGGCCAGGCGATGTAGCAGTCGCGCAGGAGGGAGACGAGGTCGTAGGTGAGGGGGCCGAGGACGGCGTCCTGGAAGTCGAGGATGCCGGGGTTGTCCCGCTCGGTGACCATGAGGTTGCGGGAGTGGTAGTCCCGGTGCACCCAAACGCGCGGCTGTTCCAGGGCGGAGGTGACCAGGATGGCGGCCACGGCCGGCCATTGGGGCGGCGCCGGCAGGTCCAGGTGACGGCCCAGGAACCAGGTGGGGAAGAGATCCAGCTCGGCCTCCAGGAGGACGCGGTCGTAGGGGGGCAGGTCCGCCGGAGGACGCGCCCGCTGCAGGCGCAGGAGAGCGGCCAGGGCGTCGCCGTAGAGGGCGTCGGCGCGGTCGGGATCGAGGGCGCTGAGGTAAGCGGTGTCGCCCAGGTCAGTGAGGAGCAGGTAGCCCCGCTCCGGGTCGGCGGCCAGCACCTCGGGGACGTTGAGGCCGATGCCGCGCAGGGCGCGGGCCAGGGCCACGAAGGGGCGCACGTCCTCCTTGTCCGGCGGGGCATCCATGAGGATCCAGCTACGCCCGCCCAGGCGCAGGCGGAAATAACGCCGGAAACTGGCATCGGCAGAAGCCGGGGCCATCTCCACCTCGACGCCCAGTTGTTCCTCGCCCCAGCGAAGCCCTCCCCGGGCCCGTTCGTCTTCGTTCACAGCCCTTCCCTCGGTTTGAACCGGCATGGTAATCGTGCTAGGTTTGTTTGCCAATCTCGGCCATCCAAGCCCATGCTTTTGCAAGCATTTTTTTAACCATGGCGCAGCCCTCCGGCAAGGATTCGGCCGACCCCGTCCCGCCCTCCATCCCCCACCTGCGGAGGTAACATGAACGATCCCCGACCCATCGTCTTCGGCGAGGTCCTGTTCGACCACTTCCCCGACGGCACCCGCGTCCTCGGCGGCGCCCCTTTCAACGTCGCCTGGCACCTCAAAGGCCTGGGCGCCGACCCCCTGTTCGTGAGCGCCGTGGGCGACGACCCGGAGGGACGGGTGGTGTGTCGCTCCATGCGCGACTGGGGCATGGACCTCACCGGCCTGCAGACCGACCCGGTGCATCCCACCGGTGCGGTGCGGGTGAGCCTGGAAGGGGGGCAGCCCCGCTTCGACATCCTCGACCAACAGGCCTACGACCACATCGACCCTGAAACGGCTACGAGGGCCCTGGCGGGGATCGCTCCCGCCCTCCTCTACCATGGCACCCTGGCCCTACGCCACCGCGCCTCACGCACCACTTTCCAGGCCCTCGCCGAACGCATCCCCGCCCGCTTCGTGGACGTCAACCTGCGCCCCCCCTGGTGGACCCGGGAACGGGTGGATCTGGCCCTGAACGGCGCCCGCTGGGCGAAGCTCAACGACGAGGAACTGGCCACCCTGGAGCCGGCGGAGGATTTGGCACGGGCCGCCGAGGCCTTCCGCCGTCGTCACGGGCTGGCGCTGCTCATCGTCACCCTCGGTGAACGGGGCGCCTGGCTGCTGGACGAGTCCGGGCGCCACGCGGGCACCCCGCCGGCGGAAGTGAACGTGGTGGATACGGTGGGCGCCGGCGACGCCTTCAGCGCCGTCGCCCTCCTCGGCCTCATGCACGACTGGGCGCCCGCGACCCTCCTCGAGCGGGCCTTGGCCTTCGCTGCCGCAGTGTGTACCCTGCGCGGGGCGACCACCGCCGACCCCGGCTTCTACCGCCCCTTCCGCGAACGGTGGGGGTTGGCATGAGCGGCGGGCTGTATTTCTGCCTCATCTCCGTGCACGGCCTCATCCGCGGCCACAACATGGAACTGGGGCGCGACGCCGACACCGGCGGCCAGGTGAAGTACGTGGTGGAACTGGCGCGTGCCCTCGCCGCCCTCCCCGAGGTGGAACGGGTGGACCTGCTCACGCGCCAAGTCATCGACCCCAAAGTGAGCCCCGACTACGCCCAGCCGGAGGAGGAACTGGCCCCCGGCGCGCGCATCGTCCGCCTCCCCTGCGGCCCGCGCCGCTACCTGCGCAAGGAGGTCCTGTGGCCGCACCTGGACGCCTTCACCGACCAGGCCCTCCAGTACCTGCGCCGCCTGGGGCGGGTGCCCGACATCATCCACAGCCACTACGCCGACGCCGGCTACGTGGGCGCGCGCCTGTCCGGCCTGCTGGGGGTGCCGCTGGTGCACACCGGCCACTCCCTCGGGCGCGACAAGCTCCAGCGCCTCCTCGCCCGCGGCCTCAAGCGCGAAAACATCGAACAGCAGTACAACATCAGCCGCCGCATCGAGGCGGAGGAATTCACCCTCGACAACGCCGCCCTGGTGATCGCCTCCACCCGCCAGGAGATCGAGGAACAGTACCAGCTCTACGACAACTACCAGCCCAAGCGCATGGTGGTCATCCCCCCCGGAGTGGAGCTGGATCGCTTCCACCCCCCGGGACGCGGCTGGCGCTCCCCCGAGCACCTGGAGAACGAGCTGCGGCGCTTTCTGGTCGACCCCAAAAAGCCCCTGATCCTGGCCCTCTCCCGCGCCGACGTGCGCAAGAACAACCGCGCCCTGGTGACCGCCTACGGTGAGCATCCCCGCCTGCGGGAGATGGCCAACCTGGTGGTCCTCCTGGGCAACCGCGACGACTACCAGGCCATGGAGAAGGAAAGCCGCGAGGTGGTAGCGGAATTCCTCCACCTGGTGGACCGTCACGACCTCTACGGCCACATCGCCTACCCCAAGCGGGTGGAGCCCAACGACATCCCCGACTACTACCGCCTCGCCGCCCGCCGCCGCGGGGTGTTCGTCAACCCCGCCCTCACCGAACCCTTCGGCCTCACCCTCATCGAGGCGGCCGCCTCCGGGCTACCGGTGGTGGCCACCCGAAACGGCGGACCGGTGGAGATCATCGCCAACTGCAAGAACGGCCTCACCATCGATCCCATGGACACCGACGCCATCGGCGAGGCCCTGGCCGACGCCCTCTCCGACCGCGCCCGCTGGAACCGCTGGGCCAGGAACGGCATCAAGGGCGCCCACGACCACTACAGTTGGAGCGGCCACGCGCGCCGCTACCTCAAGGCGGTGCAGCGCCTCGTCAAGCCCCGCCCCAAGGCGGCGCCGCGCCAGAAGAGCCGTCTCCCCACCATCGACCGCCTCCTGGTGACGGACATCGACAACACCCTCATCGGCGACTCCAACGCCCTCGCCGCCCTCATCGCCCGCCTGCGCGAATACGACGGCCAACTGGGCTTCGCCGTCGCCACCGGCCGCCACATCGCCTCCGCCCGGCGCATCCTCAAGGAATGGAACGTGCCCACCCCCGACATCTTCATCACCGCCGTGGGCACGGAGATCTACTACGGGCCCCAGAAGACTGCCGACGCTGCTTGGCAGAAGCTCCTCGACTACCGTTGGGACCCCGACGCCCTGCGCGAGGCCCTCACCCATTTCCCCGGCCTGCGACCGCAGCCGAAGGCCGAGCAGGGACCCTTCAAGCTCAGCTACCTCGTCGATCCCGAGCGCATGCCGCCGCTGGCGGAAATCGCCCGCTATCTGCGTCGCCACGACCTGCACGCCAAGCTGGTGTACTCCCACCAGGCCTACCTGGACGTGCTCCCCACCCGCGCCTCCAAGGGCAGCGCCATCCGCTACATCGCCGACCGCTGGGGCATCCCGGTCGACCGCACCCTGGTGGCCGGCGACTCCGGCAACGACCTGGAGATGCTGCGCGGCAACACCCTCGGCGTGGTGGTGGGCAACCACAGCCCGGAATTGGAAATCCTGCGCCGCCAGCCGCGCGTCTATTTCGCCCAGGGGCACTACGCCTGGGGTATCCTCGAAGGCATCGACCACTACCGTTTCCTGGACGACGAAATCGTTGTCCCCGGCGAACGACCCGAGGAAGAAGCCGAACCGGCCCCATGATCGACGCCCTGCGCCAGTTCCTGGAGCGACACCGGGAAGCCTTCTACCCCCTCCTGCGCCGCTACCTGGGCAGCGGCAAGGACTTCCTCCTCCACTCCGACCTGGTGGACGGCCTCCATGCCTACCTGGACGAGCGCCCCGACGGTGTCGAGCTGGCCACCTCCCCCATGGGCGCCTTCATCCGCCACACCCAGGAGGCGGTCCTCGACGCCCCCTGGATCCACTTCGCCCTGCGCCCGCGCATCGGCCGCTGGCACTACCTGCGCTTCCACGTGGAATTCATGCGCTTCGACGAGGTCCCGGTGGCCGACTACCTGGCGCAGAAGGAACGCAAGCTGGAAGGGGCGGCGGTGGACCGGCGCATCCCCCTGGAGATCGACTTCGGCCCCTTCAACCGCGAATTTCCCCGCCCACGCGAGCCGCGCTCCATCGGCCGCGGGGTGGAATTCCTCAACCGCGCCCTCGCCGGGCGCCTGTTCGTGGGTCGTGGTCGCGGCGACCGCCGCCTGCTGGAATTCCTGCGCCTGCACCAGGCCGACGGTCGCCCCCTCATGCTCACCCCCCAGGTGCGCAAGGTGGAGCAGCTCCGCCAGGCCCTGGACAAGGCCCTCGACCACCTCGCCGCCCACCCCCCGGACACCCCCTGGAGCGCCCTCGAGGAAGACCTGCGCGCCCTCGGCTTCGAACCCGGCTGGGGCGACGACGGCGCCCCAGCCGGGTTCGAAGCCGAGGGCGCGCAGGTCTTCCTC
>WFVN01000144.1 GCA_015491615.1 Gammaproteobacteria bacterium | reverse complement strand
GGTGTACGAGGTGCACGGCAAGCGCTACCGCACCCTCGCCAGCGCCCGCGGCTATCGGGAAGAGGGCATCGCCTCGTGGTACGGGACCAAATTCCATGGCCGGCGTACCTCCAGCGGCGAGCCGTACGACATGTACGCCATGACCGCTGCCCACAAGACCCTGCCCTTGCCCAGCTATGTGCGCGTCACCAATCTGGAGAACGGTCGCAGCACGGTGGTGCGGGTCAACGACCGCGGCCCTTTCCACGAGGGCCGCATCATCGACCTCTCCTACGCCGCCGCCGTGGTTCTGGGCTTCGCCGAACGCGGCATCGCGCGGGTGCGGGTGGAAGCCCTGGACCTCACCGAAGACGCGCCCGCCGACCCCACCGGCCCTTTCTATCTCCAGGCCGGCGCCTTCCGCGACCGGCGCAACGCCGAGACCCTCTTCCAACGCCTGCAAGGGGAACTGGAAGTGCCGGTACGCATCGAACCCCCACGCCGAGGTTTGTATCGAATACGCATCGGCCCCCTGGCCGATCTGGGGCACGCCCGCAGTGTGAGCAATACCCTCGACCGCCTGGGCGTGCCCGCCCCCATGCTCGTCCACGATTGACTTAACGGAACCGCGAACCATGAGATCCCTGCTGTACCTCTTCTTTTCAGCACTGGCCGGCCTCGTCGCCCCTGCCCAGGCCGCGGTCCCCCTGGTGCCCAAGCCCCCGCAGGTGGAGGCGCGCGCCTACCTCCTCCAGGACTATCACAGCGGCCGCATCCTAGCAGCCAAGAACGCCGACAAACGCATGGAACCGGCCAGTCTCACCAAGATGATGACCGCCTACGTGGTGGAACAGGAGCTGCGCCTGGGCAACATCCGCCTCGACGACCAGGTGCGGGTGAGCGAGAAAGCATGGCGCATGCCCGGCTCGCGCATGTTCATCGAAGTGGGCAGCCGCGTCACCGTGGAGGAACTCCTCAAGGGCGTCATCATCCAATCGGGCAACGACGCCAGCGTCGCCCTCGCCGAACATGTAGCCGGCAGCGAAGAGGCCTTCGTCTCCCTCATGAACAGCTACGCCCAGGCCCTGGGCATGACCGGCACCCACTTCGTCAACGCCACCGGCCTGCCCCACAAAGACCACTACACCACCGCCCGCGACCTGGCCATCCTCGCCGCCGCCACCATCCGCGAGTTTCCCGAACACTACGCGCTCAATTCCCAAAAAGAGTACACCTACAACGGCATTCGCCAATTCAACCGTAACAAACTCCTCTGGCAAGACCCCAGCGTGGACGGCATCAAGACCGGCCACACCGAATCGGCCGGCTACTGCCTGGTGGCCTCCGCCAAGCGCGGTGACATGCGCCTCATCTCCGTGGTCCTGGGGGCCAAGAACGAGAACAAGCGGGCGAGCGAGTCCCTCAAGCTCCTCACCTACGGCTTCCGTTTCTTCGAGACGCACAAACTCTACGCCGCCGGTGAACCTCTCACCGACGTGCGTATCTGGAAGGGGGCCAAAGAACGCCTCTCCCTGGGCCTCGCCGAGGACCTGTGGGTGACCGTCCCGCGCGGGCACTATGAAAAGCTCAAGGCGCAGATGCGCCTGCCCACCCAGATCATCGCCCCCGTGAACCAGGGGCAGATCCTCGGCAGCGTGGATGTCTATCTGGCCAAGGAGGAAGGGGAACCCTGGGCCAAACGCGACCTGGTGGCCCTCGAAGCGGTACCCGAAGGCAGCCTGTGGCAGGTCATCAGCGACGAAGTTCGGCTCTGGTTCGAGTGATGACCTCCGTCGCCTACCTGAACGGCGAATTCCTGCCCCTGGACGAGGCCCGCGTACCAGTCCTGGACCGGGGCTTTCTCCTCGGCGACGGGGTGTACGAAGTCATCCCCGTCTATCACGGGTGCCTGTTCCGACTCCAGGCCCACCTGGAGCGCCTGGAATACGGCCTCCATGAGACATGCATCGCCAACCCCCACGACCGCGGCACCTGGCAGGCCATCCTCGAGGACCTGGTGCGGCGCAACGGCGGCGGCGACCGCTCGGTATACCTGCAGATCACCCGCGGCGTCGCCGCCCGCGAC
>WFVN01000143.1 GCA_015491615.1 Gammaproteobacteria bacterium | reverse complement strand
GGGACGGTAAAAGTGAACGTGGTGCCGGAGTGACCCCGGCCGAGCGAGGCTAGATGGCAGAACAGGTGATGGCCGCCCCCACGGGCGGCGACACCGCCGAGCTCAAGCTCCCGCCCCATTCCCTGGAGGCGGAACAGGCGGTGCTCGGCGGCCTCATGCTGGAGGCGTCCGCCTGGGACAAGATCGCGGACGTCATCGCCGCCGAGGACTTCTACCGCCACGACCACCGGCTCATCTTCGAGGCCATCGACGAGCTGGTGAGCCGCCAGCAGCCGGTGGACGTGGTCACCGTCTCCGAGCACCTGGAGGCCCAGGAACACCTGGAAGAGGTGGGCGGCCTGGCCTATCTGGGGGCGCTGGCCAAGAACACCCCCAGCGCCGCCAACATCCATGCCTATGCCGCCATCGTGCGGGAGAAGGCCATCCTCCGCGCCCTCATCCGCGCCGGCCAGGAGATCACCGAGATGGCCTTCCGCCCGGAAGGCCAGCCGGTGGAGGTCCTACTGGACCGGGCCGAACAGATGGTCTTCCACATCGCCGAGCAGGGCGCCCGCGGGCGCGCCGGCTTCGTCAACATCAAGGATCTGCTCACCCGCGCGGTGGACCGCATCGACGCCCTGTTCCAGCAGGACAACCCCATCACCGGGGTGCCCACCGGCTTCGCCGACTTCGACGAGATGACCTCGGGCCTGCAGCCCTCCGACCTCATCATCGTCGCCGGCCGTCCCTCCATGGGCAAGACCACCTTCGCCATGAACGTCGCCGAGCACGTGGCGGTGCGCGAGAAGTTGCCGGTGGCGGTGTTCTCCATGGAGATGCCCGGCGAGCAGCTCGCCATGCGCCTCATGTCCTCCCTCGGTCGTATCGACCAGCACAAGGTGCGTACCGGGCGCCTGGAGGACGAGGATTGGCCCAGGCTCACCGCCGCCGTGGGCGAGCTGGCCGAGGCGCCTTTGTACATCGACGACACCCCCGCCCTCACCCCCAACGAGCTGCGCGCCCGCGCCCGCCGCCTGACCCGCGAGAGCGGCGGCAAGTTGGGGCTCATCGTCATCGACTACCTGCAGCTCATGCAGGTGGCCGGCCGCTCCGAGAACCGTGCCGGCGAGATCTCCGAGATCTCCCGCGCCCTGAAGGGCCTGGCCAAGGAGCTGGACGTGCCGGTGATCGCCCTCTCCCAGCTCAACCGCTCCCTGGAGCAGCGCCCCAACAAGCGACCGGTGATGTCCGACCTGCGCGAGTCCGGGGCCATCGAGCAGGACGCCGACGTCATCGTCTTCATCTACCGGGACGAGGTGTACAACGAGGACAGCCCGGACAAGGGCACCGCCGAGATCATCATCGGCAAGCAGCGCAACGGCCCCATCGGCACCGTGCGTCTCACCTTCCTGGGCCAGTACACCCGCTTCGAGAACTTCATCCAGCCCGCCTACGACGAGGAATTCGCCGGATGACGGTGGCCTGGGCCGTCATCGACCTGGACGCCCTGCGCCACAACTTCCGTCTCCTCCGTGCCCGCGCCGGATGCGCGCGGGTGATGGCGGTGGTCAAGGCGGACGCCTACGGCCACGGCCTGGTGCCGGTGGCGCGCGCGCTCGCCGAGGAGGCCGATGCCCTGGCGGTGGCGCACCTCTCCGAGGCCCGAGTCCTGCGCCGGGCGGGGATCCGGACCCCCATCGTCCTCCTCCACGGGGCCCTGGGCGAGGGCGAATGGCGGGAGGTGCTGGCTCTGGGCCTGCAACCGGTGGTGCACCGGGCCGGGCAGGTGGACCTCCTGGAACGCCTGCGTCCGGCGCGACCGCCGGCGGTGTGGCTGAAGGTGGACACGGGCATGCACCGCCTGGGGGTGGCGCCCGCGGAGCTGCCCGAGCTGCACCGGCGCCTGACCCGCCTCCTGGACGGGCCGCCGCGTCTCCTGTCGCACCTCGCCTGCGCCGACGAGCCCGACGGCGCCTTCCACGCCCGCCAGGTGGAGCGTTTCCTGAGTCTCACCGAGGGCCTGCCCGGGGAGCGTTCCCTGGCCAATTCCGCCGCCCTCCT
>WFVN01000142.1 GCA_015491615.1 Gammaproteobacteria bacterium | reverse complement strand
GTGTTTCGCTGGTCGCCGCCGGTGCCGGGGGGGACGGTGGGGCGAAGGCGCCCGGGGTGATGGTGAAGTGGGTACAGCCCGCCGTCAGCGACAGGATCGCGATGGAAACGGCCTGTTTCAGAACGTGCCTTGCCATGGTCTCTCTCCGTTTGGATGAGGAAAGCCGGCCTGTGGGGCCCTGGCCGCGTATCGGCAGCGCAGGTGGCGCTCTTTAGCCGGTTGCAAGAGCGGTGCCTGTCCGAGCCTCAAGTTTTCCCCGGCGGTCGTCGAAGGAATTGGGGAATGCCGTGTGACGAGGTATCCCCATGGGGGGTTGGAAGACATGTGCCGGGGCCTTGGCCCTGTGTCTCGCCCTGGCGAGCGCCGCCGCCCAGGCCGGCTGCTACGACCGTTTGCCGCAGGTCCCGGAGGGGGTGGGCATCGACCGTGCCCTGTACGTCCTGGTGGATCAGACCACGCCCCTGGACGACGCCCTCAAGGGGCGCATCATGGCCCTGGTGGACGACTGGGGCCGGCGCGGCGACCACGTGGAAGTGGCGCGCTTCTCCGCCAACCTGCGCGGCCGTTATCCCGAGCTGGTGTTCGAAGGCAGCGTCGAGCCCCTGCCCGACGAGGCCTTCCTCTACAACCTGCGCCACCGGGATAAGCGCGAACTCCTCACTTGCCTGGAGGACCAGGCCCGGCAGATACGCGAGGGCTTCCGCGCCGCCCTGCGCGAGGTGCTGGACGGCAGTGACTACAAGATCCCCAAGACCGACCTGTTCTACTCCCTCAAGCTCCTCAGCGAGCAGATGATCCAGGTGCAGGACGCCCCCGAGCGCATCGTCCTTTTGGTCACCGACGGCTTCGAGAACTCTGCCGTCACCTCTTTTTACCGGCGCGGCAAGCCACGCCTGCCCGACGCGCGCAAGGCCTTGGCCCAGGTGCGCCGCGCCGGTCTCCTGCCCAACTGGAAGGGGTCGCGCATCTACGTGTACGGCCTCGGTCTCATGCCCGACCGCAAGAGCTACCTCAAACCGCAGGTGGCGATGGGCCTGCGCGCCTTCTGGGAACGCTATTTCGTCGCCGGCAACGGCGACGTGGCTGTCCTCGGCACCCCCGAGCTGTTCCTGAAACGTCTGCCCTGAACCGCCCCCGGCGGTGGGGGTCGAAGGGGGGCAACTGATAGAATGCCCCCATGGACGTCACCGATCTCCTGCAAGGCCTCAATCCCCAGCAACGCGAAGCGGTCACCGCGCCCCCGGGCAACCTCCTGGTCCTGGCCGGGGCCGGCAGCGGCAAGACCCGCGTCCTGGTACACCGCATCGCCTGGCTCATCCGCGCCGAGGACGTCTCGCCCCTGGGCATCCTCGCCGTCACCTTCACCAACAAGGCGGCGGCGGAGATGCGCGGGCGCATCGAGCGCCTCCTGGGGATGCCCGCCGGGGCCCTGTGGGTGGGCACCTTCCACGGCATCGCCCACCGCCTCCTGCGCGCCCACTGGCAGGCGGCGCGCCTGCCCCAGAACTTCCAGATCCTCGATGCCGACGACCAGCAGCGCCTCATCAAGCGAGTGATCCGCGAACTGGAGCTGGACGAGACCCGCTGGCCGGCGCGCCAGGCCCAGTGGTTCATCAACCAGGCCAAGGACGAGGGCAAGCGCCCCCACCAACTGGTGAGCGAGGACCCCACCCAGGCGCAACTGGTGGACATCTACCGCGCCTACCAAGAGGCCTGCGACCAGGGTGGCCTGGTGGACTTCGCCGAACTGCTCCTGCGCGCCTTCGAGCTGTGGCAGGGGCACCCCGACCTCCTGGAACACTACCGGCGCCGCTTTCGCCACATCCTGGTGGACGAGTTCCAGGACACCAACGCCATCCAGTACGCCTGGCTGCGCCTGCTCGCCGGCGACAGCGGGCACGTCTTCGCCGTCGGCGACGACGACCAGTCCATCTACGGCTGGCGCGGCGCCCGCGCCGACAACCTGCAACGTTACCAGCGCGACTTTCCCGCCACCCGCCTGGTGCGCCTGGAGCAGAACTACCGCTCCACCGGCCACATCCTCGCCGCCGCCAACGGCCTCATCCGCCACAACAGCGACCGCCTGGGCAAGGAGCTGTGGACCGAGGCCGGCGAGGGCGAGCCGGTGCGCCTCTACACCGCTTTCAACGAGCTGGACGAGGCGCGGTTCGTCGTCCAGCGCATCCGCCAGTGGGTGGAAGAGGGCGGGGCGCGTGCCGAATGCGCCGTCCTCTACCGCTCCAACGCCCAGTCGCGGGTCATCGAAGAGGCCCTCCTCGCCGCCGCCATCCCCTACCGGGTGTACGGCGGCCTGCGCTTCTTCGAGCGCGCCGAGATCAAGGACGCCCTCGCCTACCTGCGCCTGGCGGCCTACCGGGACGACGACCCGGCCTTCGAGCGGGTGGTCAACACCCCCACCCGCGGCGTCGGCGAGCGCAGCCTGCAGATCCTCCGCGACCTGGCCCGCGCCCGTGGCACCAGCCTCTACCAGGCCGCCCGCCTGGCCATCGACGAAGGATTGGTGAACCGCCGAGCAGCCGGCGCCCTGGCCGACTTCCTCGCCCTCATCGAGCGCCTCGGCGAGGGGCTGCGGGAGATGCCCCTGGAGGAGGCCCTGGCGCGGGTGGTGAACGAGACCGGCCTCAAGGAACACCACGGCAAGGAGAAAGGCGAACGGGGCCGGGCGCGCCTGGAGAACCTGGACGAGCTCATCGGCGCCGCGCGCGCCTTCGAGCCCGAAGGTCCCGAGTCCGAGTTGGCTCCCCTGGATGCCTTCCTCGCCCACGCTGCCCTGGAGGCGGGCGAGCGCCAGGCGGGGGCCGGCGAGGACTGCGTCCAGCTCATGACCCTGCACAGCGCCAAGGGCCTGGAGTTCCCCCTCGTCTTCATCACCGGCATGGAGGAGGGGCTGTTCCCCCACGAGCTGTCCCTGGAGGAACCGGGCCGCCTGGAGGAGGAGCGGCGCCTGTGTTACGTGGGCATGACCCGCGCTCGCCGCCACCTCTACCTGTGCCACGCCGAGCGCCGGCGCCTGTACGGGCGCGACACCTACGCCCTGCCGTCCCGTTTCCTGGACGAGATCCCCTCGGAGCACCTAGAGCCGGTGCGCGCCGGCTTCCAGGTCACCCCCGCCGCCAGCGTCCCCGCCCGCCGCGACGACGGCACCGGCCTGAAGGTGGGCCAGCGGGTCCTGCACCCCAAGTTCGGGGAAGGGGTCCTGGTGGACGTGGAGGGCAGCGGCAAGAACGCCCGCGTGCAAGTGAACTTCGAGGACGTGGGCCTCAAATGGCTGGTCCTCGGTTACGCCAACCTGGACGTGGTAGCCTGAACGGAAAACCACACGCAAAAGGAGCTGCCATGAAACGCCTGCTCGCCACCGCCCTCCTCGCCGCCGCCGGTACCGCCGGCGCCGCCCCCTACCAGATCATGGACCCGCGCACCCTGGGCCTGGGCGGGGCCTCGGCCGCCGCCGCCACCTCGGCCGCCGCCGCCTTCTACAACCCCGCCCTGCTGGCCACCGCCCGCCCGGAGGAGGACTTCGCCCTGGAGCTGCCCACCGCCGCCCTGGAGCTCTCCGACCCGGACCGCCTGCGCGACGACGTGCGCGACTTCGATCGCAACGACTACATCTCCCGCTACGCCCAGGCCATCGCCGATCTCAACGCCGCCATCGACGCGGGCGACCTCGATGCCGCGAAAGCCGCCCGCGACCGGATGACGGCCAGTGGCAACGCCCTCCTGGAGGCCCTGCGCAACCTCTCCGGAAAGCCCTTGCTGGGCACCGCCAACGGCGGCGCCGTTCTCGGCATCCCCTCGCGCCGCTTCGGCGCCTCCCTCTACCTCAACGTGTGGGGCGGCGGGGCGGTGGTGGGGCTCATGTCCCAGGCCGACTACGACGCCGCCAAGCAGAGCCTCGATGCCCTCGATCAGTTCGATCCCAACGACATCAAGACCTGGAGCGCCCTCGCCGACCCCACCCCCGACTTCACTTCCCGCGTCTCCGCCCGCTTCCTGACGGTGGCCGAGGTGGGCCTGGCCCTCGCTCGCCGCACCGAGCTGTGGGGCGGCCTCGCCCTGGGCGTCACCCCCAAGGCCCAGCAGGTGACCACCATCGATTACGACTACATCGCCCGCGAGCTGGATCAGGCCCAGATCCGCGCCCGCGACGGGGAGCGCAACTATAGCGATTTCAACGTGGATCTGGGGGTCGCCAAGCAGCTCGACGACGCCTGGCGCGTGGGCGTCAGCGTCAAGAACGCCCTGCCCAAGTCCTACGACACCGCTCGCGGCAACACCATCGAGGTGAAGCCCCAGGTGCGCGCCGGCCTCGCCCGCGCCACCCGCTGGACCACCCTCGCCGCCGATCTCGACCTCACCGAGAACGATCCCCTGGCCCGTTTCGGTCCACCCTCGCGACAATTGTCCCTGGGGGCGGAACTGAACGTCTGGCGTACCCTCCTGGTGCGGGTGGGCTACCGCACCGACCTGGCCGCCGACACCGTCGATTTCGTCACCGCCGGTCTCGGTCTGTCGTTGTTCGGCCTGCACGTGGAAGCCGCTGTCGGCGCCGGCCTGGACGGCAACGCCGCCGGTGGCGGCGCCCAGGTCGGTTTCCGCTTCTGACGACGGCTTCAGGGCACCAGCACCAGTTTCCCCATCATGTGCCCCTCCTCCAGGCGTCGATGAGCCTCGGCGGCTTGGGTCAAGGGGTAGACGTCGGCCACATGGGGCTTGAGACGACCTTGTTCGGCCAGTTCGGCCCCGCGCTCGAGGATTTCGCCGTGGTGAGCCAAGGCCTCGTACACCTCGCGATGTTGTGGTGTGAGCATGAGTTCGGGACCGATGCGCAGGTCATGGAGCTGCGGCGTGAGCATGAGTTCGAAGCCGATGCGTAAGTTGCGCAGGCGGGCGACCTTGAAGTCGGTGTCGGCGGGGGGTTGGAGGAGGGTGACCAGGTCCCCGTAGAAGCGCACCAGGGGGAAGGTGTCGACGAAAGTCTGGCCGCCGACGGTGTCCAGGGCGACATCGACTCCGACGGCACTCCAGTCGCGCACTGCCCGTTCCACGTCCTCGGCCCGGTAGTCCACCGGGCGGTCGGCCCCCAGGGCGGCCACGAAGGCGTATTTTTCCGCTCCGGAGACGGTGGTGGCGATACGCGCGCCACGTGCCTTGGCCAGTTGGATGGCGACGTGCCCCACGCCGCCAGCACCGGCGTGGACCAGTAGTTTCTGGCCCTCGTGCAGATGGGCGCGGTCGAACAGGGCTTCCCAAGCGGCGATGAGGACCAGGGGCAGGGCGGCGGCATGGACGAAGTCCAGGGACTCGGGCTTTTTCGCCACGCAGGCTTCGGGCACCACCGTCTCCTCCGCGTAGTTGCCCACCCGCTGTCCCAGGCCGCCGTAACACCAATAGACGGCGTCGCCGGGCTTGACGCGCGACACCGCCGGCCCCACCTCCTTGACGATCCCGGCGCCGTCGCAACCGAGGATGGCGGGCGGCTCGCCCAGGTACAGGCCACGGGTGCGCAGTTTGGTGTCCACCGGATTGACGCTGGCGGCGCGCACCTCGATGCGCACTTCGTCGTCCCGTTCGATGCGCGGTTCGGGCAGCTCGCGCACCTCCAGCACCTCCGTCCCGCCGGGTCGGGTCATGACTACGGCTCGCATGGTGTTCCCTCCTGTACCGGTTCACCGGCCTGGGATAGTATTGGCCGCCATCGGAACGGGCAAGAACGAGGGAGGGACGAATGAAGCGGCGCGATTTTCTCACCGCCGCCGGGGCGGGGACCCTGGCCACCCTGGCGGCCCCTTCTCAGGCGGCCCCGGCGCGCATCCGCTGGAAGATGGTCACCACC
>WFVN01000141.1 GCA_015491615.1 Gammaproteobacteria bacterium | reverse complement strand
CCATTGATCCAGGCCAGCCCTCTCCGCCCGTTCCGGCCCCGTGGCGGGAGGCGCATCCATCGGTCCTTCCAAGACCTTGGACCGGGCGATTGCCTCGTCCCGCTCTGAGGGGCCCGTCGGTCCCCTCTCCTTTCCCGTTGCGCGGGCCAGGGCCTCGCCCCCGGCCTGCCCGTCGGGCCCTGCCGGGGCGCCCATCCCATGCACCGGGAGAGGCGTGCCCAGCGGCCCGCTCCGCCCCTCCGGAGCTAACGGGGCTGCCCTGCCGCCTGCGGCGGGTGAGGGCGCTCGGCCAGGGGCCTGCCTGCCACGGGGTCGCCCGGCAGGGGCGAGAACGCGCGACCGGTCCCCCGCCGCTTCCGGGGCAGGAACCATGCTCGCACCGACCGCGTGGTGGTCCACCGGGTCGATGGAAGGTGCGGACGCAGGTGCCCTTGTAGGTGTTTCCAGGCACGGGTCGCTGGCGATGGAGGCGTCCCCCCCATCTGCGGGACGGGACGGCTGTGGCCCGGTCTCGGGCGGTGATGACGGCTCTCCCGCCACGGCGGATTGTCCGCCCTCCCCTTCCCACGCCCCCGAGGCCAGGGTGAAGGGGTCCGTGGTGGCGTCGCCTTGACGCGGGATCACGTCCGCGACCGTGTCGGGGCCCTGCGTTACGGGCCTGCGGGCATCGTGGACGACTTCGCTCAGGAAACCCATCTCAACCCACCATCCCGCGCGCCTGGTCGATGAGCCCCAGATACCGTCGGCGGCGGGCACGGGGCAGGGCGAGGATCTCCCCCTCGCTCCAGTGATAGGTGGCGGCGATCCGGTGCACCTCGGCGAACAGGTGTTCCGCGCCCCAACCCAGGCAGCCATAGGGATCCAGGGTGAAGGTGTGCACGGCCCCGCACTGGGGACAGGCGGTCTGGGCCCGGGTACCCACTTCCGGCGCCACCGCTTCCAGCGCCTGTTCGATGGCCTGCAAGTCTGCCACGGACAGGGGGAGGCGGCGAGCCTCGTCGTCCATCAGGCAGCGACGCGCCAAGGCCTCCACGGCCTCGGCCTCGTCCAGCCCCAAGACCGCCTCCTGGTCCGCCCCGCTGGGCAGGCGCAAGGCGAGACGACCATGGGAGGTTTTCGCCTGGGCATGGGGGTAGCCCGCCCCGGCCGCCTTCACCGGCACGCGGCGATATTCCAGACAGAAATCGAAGGGCTCGCCGCAGGACGCACACACGACGCTCTGCCACACCCGCTCCAGACCCAACCAGGCGGCCAGGCGCAACATGAGGAACTGGCGGTCGCCCACGCACAGGCCGTGCACGGTGGCATGGTCGGGCGGCGCACCGCCCAGGTCGGCCAAGGCGGCGGTGAGCACCGCGGTCACCCGTGCGGGCAGGCTGCCCGCAGCCGCCGCCCCTTCCGCCACCGCCATCTCCAGCTCGCCGGTGGGCGGCCGGAAGGCGTAGCGACGCCGGCGCTGCCCGTCGCGCCACACCCCGCCCGGCAGTTCCATCAGCTCTCGACCGGTTCGGTAACGGCGGTATCCCGCTGCCAACCCTCGTGCTGCAGGGTGATGGTCTGGATGCCCACTGCGTTCATGTTCTCCGCGTCCAGCTCGGGCAGGGCCTGGTACTCGGACACCCAAGCGCGGAACAGCTTGTAGGAAATGGCTACCTGTCCCTGCAGGTTGAGGACGTTGATGATGATGTCCTTGCGGAAGTTTTTCAGGGACATGGCCGCGTCCCCTTCGATGTTGTTGACCAGGTTGGCCCACTGTTCGAAGACCGGGTCGTGGGTCAGTCCCTGCTCCATCACCACCGGTTCGTAGCTGGTGCCGCCGGGGAGGATACGCTGGTGGGAGGGATCGCCGGCGGTGCGCCATTTCACCGCCTCGGTGCTCTTCTTCAACGCGCCCATCTTCTTCAGGCCCGCCACCGGCCTGCCGTCGATGATGACCTGGAACTTGAAGGTGCGGTACGGGTCGTGGCGATGGGCATTGACCGGAAACATCGGTGCTGCCATGTCCTCATTCCTCCTTAATTATTGTTGCGCCACTTTCTGCTGAATGCGCACGATGACGAATTCGGCGGGTTTCAAGGGGGCGAAGCCGACGATGACGATCACCTGCCCGCGGTCGATATCCCCCTGGGTCATAGTGTCGCCCAGGCCACAGCGCACGAAGTAGGCATCCGAGGCCGTCTCCCCCTGGAAAGCCCCCGAGCGGAACAAGCCGTCCATAAAGGAGCCGATGTTGGCACGCAGGGAGGACCAAAGACGGTGGTCGTTGGGCTCGAACACCGCCCACTGGATGCCCCCGTAGATGCTCTCCTCGATGAAGATGGCAGTGCGCCGCACCGGCACATAGCGCCATTCCGGATTGGCCCGGGTGGAGAGGGTACGGGTACCCCAGACGACCGGCCCGAAGGTGGGCAGCTTGCGCAGGGCGTTCACCCCCAGAGGGTTGAGCTGATCCTGGTCGCCATCGCCTACGGCGAACTCCAGGCCGGCCACCCCGCGCAGGCCCGTCTCTACCCCCGCCGGGGCCTTCCATACCCCACGCGTGCCGTCCGTGCGTGCCCACACCCCGGCGGCAAAGGCCGAAGGGGCGATGGTGAGAGTGACCGGGGCGGTAGGGTTGGTGTCCACGTTGTAGAAGGGGTTGTTGACCTTCACCCAGGGGTAATAGAGGGCCGCGTAGGTGGAGGTAGTGAGCCCAAGCTGGTTCACCTTCGCCGCCTGGTCCAACTCCACCCCAGGGGGCGGATCGATGATCACCATACGGTTCTTGGTCTCCTCCGCATGGGCCAGGGCGGCGTCGATCTTGGGGTTGCCGCTGCCGTCGGCGGGCATGTACTCCCCCGGCAGGACGAGGATGCTGGCGTCGCGGATCTTCTTCAGCTTGGCGAAGAAGGCCTGGTAGTCGGCCACCCCCGGGGCATCGCCGTCCTCCCCGCCGGTGAGGGCCGCCGGACCGCTGGTGCGAGGAACCACATCCAGAGAACCGCGCACTTCCGTCCCCCCATAAGCGGGACCCAGCTCGAGCAACTCGGCGAGGGGACCAGGGCGCACCACCACTGCCGAGGCGGAACCCCGGCTGCCCGAGGCGAGAGTCATCACCCCGCTGTCGAAGGTGCAGGTGAAACCCTGGTAGCCCGACTCCGGCCCCAGGGCACGCACGCGCGCCTGGATCTCCGCGCACACTTCCTCCCCGTCGCTGTAGGCGCCATCGGGCGGCGGGCCCAGGGTGATGGTGCGCGCTCCCAGATTGTCGATGTTGAGGGTGAGCTGCATGCCCTCGTGCACCTGGGTCCAGTCCAACCCGCCGAGATCGCCACTGGTACAGGTGCCGCGGAGGTAGTAGGTGTTCGGGTCGGACTTCAACGCCTCGGAGAGATCCACCCGCACCCGCTCTGAACTGCCGTTGACCACCGTGAGCACATAGTTGGGGTCGGACTCGTCCATGCTCAGGCCGTCGAAGATCTCGTCCGCCACGAAGCGACCGTCCTCCAGGCGGCCGACCTCCAGACGGAAGTGGTAGGCATCGCCCGGCGGGGACAAATCCTGTGCCTGGGTGACGCGGATGTGCAGCTCGTTGCCCCAGACACCCGGGCTCGCCGCCTGGATCTGCAAGACATTGACGTCCGCCGCTGCTCCTCCAACCCGTCCGGGGACGGTCGCCGGCGGCGGTTCGGGCAGACGGGCAGGCTGGGCGTTGGCGGCCAAGCGGGCGATGTAAGCGCTGCGACCGCCGTTGAGATAAAAGGCGTTCACCGCCAGGCCCATGGCATCCGTGGGCGAAGTGACTCCGCCGAAGCGGTCCACGTAGTCGTCCCAACTCTGAATCAAGACCGGCTCCCCGATGGGACCCCGGTTGGCAAAACCGATGAAGGCGGCGGTGGATGTGGAAACACCTTCGATGGGCTTGGCGCCGGAAGGGATCTCCTCGATATAAACCCCGGGGTGCAGATACGTCCGCATGGCAATCCTCCCTGAAAGATACCCGCCAGGCGATGCAGAAACCCAGACATCGGACGAGCCCGCTGCCGTCCCTATCCCGAGTCACCCTCCCTGGTCAGGCTGGCCAGACCAACATACAACCATGATCACCTCAATCAATATGTGTGTAAATTGCGACAGTAGGAAAATGGATTCATTCGCCCGACCTTCCAAAGCCGGCTGAAACCGGGCGACCCCAAAGACCGTGGGGGGCGACGACGGGATTGGCGTACCGACGAACCGATCCTGATCAAACGCCATCCGGATACACACTCGGCCCCGCAGTCTTGAAGAACCCGGCTAAATGCCCCATGTCTATAATGGGTAAAGACCGAAACCACACAGGGTTACCGCCATGACGCTCATCATCGACATGGTCACCGGGGAGGTGCTGGAGGAGGATCGGCGCCCGGACGCGGAGCCGGAGGCGGGCGAGCGGGGGCCGCGCCCGGAGCGGTACGGGCCGCGCCCGGAGGTGGTGCCGGTCACTCCCGATCCGCGGGAGCGGGCGCCGGAGCCTCCGCCGCCGTTCCTGTGGAATCCGTGAAGCGGCAGCGCCCGGCCAGGCAGGCCACCGGCGGAGGGGTCTCCACCCGACAGTCACCGATGGCCTGTTCGGCTTCAAGGCGTTCGCGGCTCAGGCGCCGGTGGCGCGCGGCCAGTTCCAACAGGCGCGTGGTGTCGGCGTTCACCGAGTAGGGCACGAAGAAGGCCGGCCCGCCGCAGGCCTTGGCACCCAAGGGCAGGGCGCCGCATTCGTCGTCGCGCACGCACGGGGCGTCGGCCTGGCGCCGGATCTCCCCTTCCAGGCGTGCCAGCTCGTCCACCCGGCAGCCCGCCGTCAGCAGTACCGCCACCATCATCCACCATCCGCCTCGGGTCATCGTTCACCTTTGCTACAATCCTTCCCCCGAAAATGATGGACGGGCCGACGCCCCGTGCGTGCGCGACGACGAATGCGGCGCCCTGCACTTGGGTGCCAAGGCCTGCGGCGGGCCGGCCTTCTTCGTGCCCTACTCGGCGAACGCCGATACCACGCGCCTGTTCCAACTGGCCGCGCGCCACCGGCGCCTGAGCCGGGAACGCCTGGAAGCAACTCAGGCCATTGGCGACTGCCGGGTGGAGACCCCGCCGCCGGTGGCCTGCCTGGCCGGGCGCTGCCGCTTCACGGATTCCACAGAAACGGCGGCGGAGGCTCCGGCGCCCGCTCCCGCGGATCGGGAGTGACCGGCACCACCTCCGGACGCGGCCCGTACCGCTCCGGTCGCGGCTCTTGGTTCACCGCTTCCGGCTCCACATCCGGGCGCCGGCCCTCTTCCAAGACCTCCCCAGTGACCATGTCGATGATGAGCGTCATGGCGTGATCCGTCTTCGGTCGAGTTTCTTACCCATTATAGACATGGGGCATTTGGCGGGGTTCTTCAAGCTCCGGCATTACCCAAGCCGCTTCAAGATGAAACTGGTTTGCGTAAGTGGTCATCTTCGTTCGCGCGCACTATCTGTAGAGGTGGGGTGATGGGAGGCATTTGACCCCACGCCTCGGCTGATCGAGAATTATCTTTCCTGAGCAAAACGGTCGGCCATTCCATGTTGCGTCTCGAAAACACCTTTGCCCGTTTGCACGGGCTGTCCGTTCCCTGGCGGGGGGCGGTGGTGCCGCGGCCGCGCCTGCTGCTGTTCAATCGGGCGTTGGCGGCGGAGTTGGGACTGCCCGCCGAATTGGAGAGCGGGG
>WFVN01000140.1 GCA_015491615.1 Gammaproteobacteria bacterium | reverse complement strand
GGAGGCCGAACAGGCCCGCCTCGTCGCCGGTGCCGACTATGGCGCCGCTCTGGCCCGCCTGGCCGCCCTGCGCGCGCCGGTGGACCGCTTCTTCGACGAGGTCATGGTCATGACCGAGGACCCGCGCCTGCGGGCCAACCGCCTGGCCCTGCTGGCGCGCCTGCGGCGCCATTTCCTGGACATCGCCGACGTCTCCCGCCTGGTCATCGGAGGCATAAGCGACTAAACACTCTGTGTAGAGACGAAAGGTCCACAAAGAGGCCGTCAACCATTTCCGTGGGGAGCCGACAACCTGGGGCAGACCAGGTCAATCGTAAACGGGGTGAGGCATGCGTTCATGGTGGTCGTGGATGGTCCTCTTTGGCCTGTCCATCGCCCTCTCGGCACCGGCCGGGGCGGCCTATTTCGCCTACGCGCCGGCGGCCAAGTCCAACAACGACGACACCACCGCCAACCTGTTCGTGGTGGACGGGGCCTACGCCACGCGCGTGACCGAGGTGGACATCCCCGCGCAGGTGTACACCTACACCGTCTCCGCTAACGGCGAGCGGGTCTTCTTCAGCCATGCGGGTGACCAGCTCACCGTCTTCGACGCCACCCGCAACCGCGTCGTCGCCACCCTCGACCGACCCACAGCCGGCCGTCTGGTCGCCCGCCGAGTAGGCGGGGCCGAACGGCTCTACCTCAGCGCCAGCGGCCGCCTGGTGATCCTGCAAGGGGACCCGGCCCAGGTGGATTATGCCGTACTCGACCAGCTCACCACCGACTATGCCGGCACCGGCCTCGCCCTCACCTCCCTGGGGGACCGCCTCCTCCTGAGCGGCGGCACCGGCCTCGCCCTGGTGGACACCCGCGGTCCCACCCTGCTCGACAGCCTGGACCTGGGTGAGGCCACCGGCCAGGTGGCCATCGACCCCCGCGACCCTGCCCGTGCCTACGTCCTCCTGCCCGACAGCCGCCGCCTGCTCGCGCTCGACCTGAGCGGCGACCGGATCCAGGCCGGCACCACCCTGGTCCTGGGCGACCAGGCCGATCCTCGCAACCTGGACGTTGCCCCCGACGGCCGCCTGTTCATCGCCGACCGTGGCCAACCCGTGCAAGGCGCACCCAGCTCCGGCGCCGTGCTGGTGGTGGACACGGACGCCTGGCGCCTCGACGCCGTCATCGACACCACCGGCACCCTCACCGAGTACAGCTGGCAGACTGACAACGGCAGGCTGGTGCCCCCGTCCCATTTCCCGGTGGATCTGGGCCTCTCCCCGGATGGCAGTCGCCTGTTCGTCCTCCAGGACGTATTATGGATCCAGGAGCCGGGCCTGTACCTGTCCATTTTCCAGGACGGCGGCAGCTCCTGGGACGAACTGGGGCGCGTGCGCGTGGGCCTGGGCAGCACCGCCGTGGGTGATCTGGTGGGCCCTGAGTGCGACACCTGCCCGCGTGGCTATCGGCCCAAGGCCCCCGCTCCCGAGTACACCCGACCGGCCGCGGCCGGCCCGCTCGTCCTCGCCCTCCTTTCGGCCTTGGCCTGGCGTCGCCGCAGCGGTTAACATCCTGGGCTTTTGAGAGCCCAAGCCCATGAATCGCTGGATCATTCTCGACCGGGACGGGGTCATCAACGCCGATTCCGACGCTTACATCAAATCCCTGGACGAGTGGCGCCCCCTGCCCGGCGCCATCGACGCCATGGCCCGCCTGTACCACGCCGGCTACCGCCTGGCGGTGATCACCAACCAATCGGGCCTGGCCCGCGGCCTTTTCCAAAGAAGCGACCTGGACGCCATGCACCGGCGCCTGGCCGAACTCCTGACCGCCCGGGGGGCACGCATCGACGCCCTCTATTTCTGCCCCCACGGCCCCGACGACGGCTGCGACTGCCGCAAACCGGCCCCGGGCATGTTCCTGCGTCTGGCCGCCAAGCACGGGGTCGATCTGGGGCGCACCTGGGCCCTGGGCGACGCCTACCGGGACATCCAGGCGGCCGAGGCCGCCGGCGCCCGCCCGGCCCTGGTGCGCACTGGCAAGGGGGAGCGCACCCTCGCCGCCCATCCGGACCTGGCCGAGCGGTTCCCCGTGTTCGCTTCCCTGGCGGAGTTCACCGACCGGTTCCTGGAGGGCACCCTGTGATCTGGCTGCGCTCGGCCCTGTTCAACCTCATCTACGCCCTGAGCGCGGTGGTCTATTCCGTCCCCTCCGTGCTCAGCCTCCTGCTGCCCTTCCCGCAGCGCTACCGCGTGGTCTCCCAGTGGGCACGCTTCAATCTGTGGACCCTCAAGCACCTTTGCGGCCTCGATTTCCGGGTGGAAGGCCTGGAGCACCTCCCCGACCAGGCCGCCGTGGCCTTCGTCAAGCACCAATCCGCCTGGGAGACCCTGGCCCTGCAACGCATCCTCCCCCTACAGTGCTGGGTACTGAAGCGGGAGTTGCTGTGGATTCCCTTCTTCGGTTGGGGGCTGGCGGTGTTGCGCCCCATCGCCATCGACCGCAAGACGGGCAAAAAGGCCCTGCAACAGGTCATCGAGGAGGGCACGGAACGCTTGCAGTCGGGCATCTGGGTGGTGATCTTCCCTGAAGGCACGCGCGTGCCCCCCGGCCGGAAAGGGGAATACAAGCCCGGCGCCGCGCAACTGGCGGTGAAGGCCGAACGCCCCCTGGTGCCCATCGCTCACAACGCCGGGGAGTTCTGGCCCAAGCGCGGCTTCCTCAAACGCCCCGGTACCATCACCGTGGTCATCGGCCCGCCCATCCCCACCGCCGGCCGCCGACCCTCTCAGGTCCACCGGGAGGCGGTGGGGATGGGCGGGCCGATGACCACGGTGATGGTACCGGGGCG
>WFVN01000139.1 GCA_015491615.1 Gammaproteobacteria bacterium | reverse complement strand
GGGGACGAGGAGGCCGGTGCGCCCCGGGTCGATGATCTCGGGGACGCCGCCGGCGTCGGTGCCGATGACGGCGGTGCCGGCGCGCATGGCCTCGGGGAGGACGAGTCCGAAGGTCTCGGCGCGGGAGGCGAGCACCAGGCAGTCCAGGCCGGCCATGAGCTCCTGCGGCCGGGGATGGAAGTCGCGCAAGTGGATGCGCGCCGCCACCCCCCGTTCGCGCGCCCGCCGGCGCAGGGCCGCCGGGTAGTCCGGCTCCATGGGGTGGCCCACCACCAGGGCGTGCACGTCCCGCCCCTGGGCGACCAGTTCGGCCACCGCGTCGATGAGCAGGTGCTGGCCCTTGGCCGGGGCGAGGCGGCCGACGATGCCGGCGAGAAAGGTCTCGTTGGCGAGGCCCAGTTCCGCCTTCAGGGCGGCCCGGTCCACCGCCGGCGGGGCGGGGACGCCGTAGTAGACCGTCTCGATGCGCTCGGCGGGCAGGGGCAGGCGGGCGCGGGCCTGTTCGGCGAGGCGGCGGGTGATGACGTGGAAGCGGTCCACGGCGCCGTAGAGGAGGCGGTGGTAGGGGTCGCGCTTGCTGCCGGGGAGGTCCATCTGGCGGGAGAAGACGAGGCGGAAGCCGCCCCCGCGCCGGGCCAGGGCGGCCAGGGGCAGGTCGTATTTCCAATGGGCGTGCAGGTGGCTGACGCCGGCCTCGTGCAGGAGACGGCGCAGGCGGCGGGCGGCGGGGAGGGGCAGGGGGCCGCGCGGGCGCGGGAAGGGGTGAACGGGCAGGCCGGCCTCGCGGGCGGCGTGCGCCAGGCGCGTGTCCGGGGCGGCGACGAGGATCGTCTCCACGCCCGCCTCGCGCAGCCAGGCGCCGAAGCGCAGGGGCAGCATCTCCAGTCCCCCGAAGTCGGGGGACAGGCACAACTGCGCCACCTTCACCGGGCGCCCTCAGTCGGTCCGGTTGAGCCAGTCCAGGTAGGCCCGCACGCCCTCTTCCACGGTCTTGAAGGGGCGGTCGTAACCGGCCGCGCGCAGGGCGGTGAGGTCGGCCTGGGTGTAGCTCTGGTAGCGGCCCTTGAGGTGGTCGGGGAAGGGGATGTAGCGGATGCGCCCGCGCCCGTGCCAGGCGATGACGGCGCGCGCCACGTCGTTGAAGGTCTGGGCGCGGCCGGTGCCGGCGTTGAAGATGCCGGACACCCCGAGGTGGTCCCAGAACCACAGGTTGATGTCCACCACGTCGCCCACGTAGACGAAGTCGCGCCGCTGCTCGCCGGGGCCGTAGCCGTCGGAGCCCTCGAACAGGCGCACCTCGTCGCCCTCCTTGAGCTGCTGGTTGAAGTGGTAGGCGACGGAGGCCATGGACCCCTTGTGCCCCTCGCGCGGGCCGTAGACGTTGAAGTAGCGCAGGCCGACGATCTGCGTGCGCGCCTCGGGCAGGCGGCGGCGCACGTACTGGTCGAAGAGGAATTTGGAGTAGGCGTAGGCGTTCAGGGGCCGCTCGTTCTCGCGCCCCTCGGTGAAGTTGGGCCCGGCGCCGTAGACGGAGGCGGAGGAGGCGTAGATGAAGGGCGCGCCGTGGGCCTCGCACCAGTGCAACAGGACCTTGGAGTACTCGAAGTTGTTGTCCATCACGTAGCGGCCGTTCCACTCGGTGGTGGCGGAACAGGCGCCCTGGTGGAAGACGGCCTCGGGGGCGGGCAGGTCGCCGGCGCGCACCCGTTCGAGGAAGTCGCGCTTGTCCAGGTAGTCGGCGATCTCCAGATCGGCCAGGTTGAGGCACTTGACGCCGTTTTCCAGGTTGTCCACCACCAGGATGTCGGTACGGCCGCGGCGGTTGAGGGCCTCGACCAGGTTGGCGCCGATGAAGCCGGCACCGCCGGTGACGATGATCACGAGTCGTCCTCCTTTGCTTGGATGGCGCGGATGATGGCGCTGGTGGAGCAGCCCTCCTCGAAACCGAGGACGCGCACCTCGCCCCCCGCCTCGCGCACGCAGCGGCCGCCGGCGATGTCTTCGGGGCGGTAGTCGCCGCCCTTCACCAGGACGTCCGGGCGCAGCCGGCAGATGAGGCGCTCGGGGGTATCCTCGGAGAAGGGCACCACCCAATCGACGCTGACGAGGCCGGCGAGCACCGCCATGCGCCGTTCCAGGGGGTTGATGGGGCGCCCGGGGCCCTTGAGGCGGCGCACCGAGGCGTCGTCGTTGACGGCGACGACGAGGCGGTCCCCTAGACGCCGGGCGGCCTCCAGGTAGGCCACGTGGCCGGCGTGGAGGATGTCGAAGCAGCCGTTGGTCATGACGATGCGCTCGCCGTGGGCGCGGGCGTCGGCCACCGCCAGCAGGAGCTGTTCCTCGTTCACCACCCCGCCGGTGCCGGACAGGCCGGCGGCGCGGCGCAGCTCGGGGAGGGAGACGGTGGCGGTGCCCAGCTTGCCCACCACCAGGCCGGCGGCCAGGTTGGCCAGGGCGGTGGCCCGTTCCCAGTCGCTGCCGGCGGCGAGGGCGGCGGCGAGGACAGAGATGACCGTGTCGCCGGCGCCGGTGACGTCGTACACCTCGCGCGCCTGGGTGGGTAGATGGAATTCGGGGCGACCGGGGCGCAGCAGGGTCATGCCGTGCTCGCCGCGGGTCACCAGGAGGGCGGCCAGATCCAGCTCCCGCATGAGGCGCTCGCCCTTGGCCACCAGCTCGGCCTCGTCGGCGCAGGGGCCCACCACCGCCTCGAATTCGGCCAGGTTGGGGGTGATGCAGGTGGCCCCCCGGTAGCGGGAGAAGTCGCTGCCCTTGGGGTCCACCAGCACCGGTAGGCCGGCCGCGCGCGCCGTTTGGATGAGGTCCTGCACCGCCCCCAGGGCGCCCTTGCCGTAGTCGGAAAGAATGAGGGCGCCCATGCCGGTGAGGTCCACCGTCGCCGCCAGGCGGCGCGCGGCCTCTGTGGGGTAGGGCTGCTCGAAGTCCAGGCGAATGAGCTGCTGGTGACGGCTGAGGACGCGCAGCTTGGTGACCGTGGGCAGGCCGGGGACGGCCTGGAAGCGGCATTCCACCCCGGCCGCCTCCAGGGTGGCGGCGAGGGCACGGGCGGCCTCGTCCTCGCCGGTGAGGCCGGCCAGGCGCACCCCCACCCCCAGGCTGGCCAGGTTGAGGGCCACGTTGCCGGCCCCGCCCGGGCGTTCCTCCACCGCCTGCACGTGCACCACCGGTACCGGCGCCTCCGGAGAGATGCGGCCGGTGGGCCCGTGCCAGTAGCGGTCGAGCATGAGGTCGCCGACCACCGCCACGCGGGCGCGGGTCAGATCGGGGACGGTCAGGTTCATGGGGACGGGGTCATGGGTGGATCGACCGGCCATGATAACATGGCCCGCCCCGAGGCCATCCCGAACGCGCGCCCGTGCCCCCCATCACCGCCATCGTCATCACCCTCGACGAGGCCGACAACATCGGCCCCTGCATCGACTCGGCGCGGCAGGTGTGCGAAGAGGTCATCGTGGTGGACTCCGGCTCCAGCGACGAGACGGTGGCCATCGCCGAGGCGCGCGGGGCGCGGGTGGTGCACCAGCCCTACCTGGGGGACGGGCCGCAGAAGGCCCACGCCGTGCCCCTGGCCCGTCACGACTGGATCCTCAGCCTGGACGCCGACGAACGCCTGGACGCACAAGCGGTGGCCGCCATCCGCGCCCTGGAGCTGGGGGCCGGCGGGGTGGACGGCTACGCCCTGCGGCGCAAGTCCTTCGTCGGCGAGGCCTGGGTACGCCCCTGGTACCCGGACTGGCTGGTGCGCCTCTACGACCGGCGCAGCGCCGGATTCGAGCCGGTGCGCGGCCACGCCCGGGTCAAGGCGCGCAAGGTGCAGCGCCTGCCCGGCCACATCCTCCATTACAGCTACCGGGATTGGCTGCACGTGGCCGAACGGACCACCTTCTTCATCGACCGCGGCGCCCGCCAACTGGCCGACCGCGGCCACCGCGCCAGCCCTTGGGACCCGCCCCTGCACGGCCTCGCCGCTTTCCTCAAGACCTACCTGGGCAAGGGGGGCTGGCGCAACGGACTCACCGGCCTCAACGTGGCGGTGGTCTCCGCCTATTCCGCCTACATGAAATACGCTGTCCTGCGAGAGCGCCAGCTCAAGGGGCGAGAAAGCGGTCGTTGACGGCGCGCGCGGCGGCTTCCAGGTCGATGGCGGCCAGATCGTCCTCGTGCGCCCCGGGCGGCGGGGCGAAGGCGAGGCGCCGGTCGGGTGAATTGAGGGTCCGCCAGCGCAGGGCGGAGGTGACCCGTCCGCGCGGGTAGAACCCGGCCGTCGGCACGTCCAGGGCCCCGGCCAGGTGCAAGGGGCCGGTGGAGCCGCCCACGAACAGGTCAACGGCGGCGATGATGCGGGCGTAGTCCACCAGGCCCGGGTGATCCGCCTGCAGGACCGCCGCCCGCCCGCGCGCCGCCAGGGCCGCGCGCACCGCCTCCGCCGTCTCCCGCTCCCCCGGCCCGGCGCCAACGAGGATCTGCGCGCGCCCGTCCAGCCGCGCTCCCAGCTCGGCGTAGCCCGCCGGGGGCAGGTTGCGCGCCGAGCCCCCGTGACCGGGGTGGATCAGCACCCACGGGCGCGAGGGATCCAGGCCGTGGCGTTCGGCCAGGTCCCGGCGGGTGGCGGCCACCTCGTCCTCGGGGAAGCGCAGGTAGGGCGTTTGCAACACCTTTTCCCGCGCCGGCAGGCGGAAATCGGCCAGCAGGCGCCGGGCCAGGTCCAGGTTGTATTCGAACTCCGGTTTCACCGAACGGGAACGGCGCTGGCGCAGCAGGCGGTTGTAGAACAGGGCGTACCACTTGCTGGCCGGGGCCAGGCGGTAGGGGATGCCGGCGCCACGCAGGGCGCGGGCCACACGCGCGGTGGAGAAGAAGGCGACGGTGGCGTCGAACCGCCCTTCCGCCAACTTTCGGGCGAGGGCACGGTGGTCGCCTCCTTCATCCTCCACCACCGCGTCGATCCAGGGGCACAACCCCGCCAGCGGGAGGGTGTAGGCGGGCACCAGGGCGTGGATGCGGGTCTCTGGCAGGCTGGCCTTCAGCAGGGCGAAGGCGGGCCAGGCGAGGAGGAAGTCGCCCAGCTTGTCGTTGCGGATCACCAGCAGGCGTTCAGGCGTCGCCATGACTCTCCCGCGGACGATTTCCGGTCACCGCCAGGGCGGAGACGAACACCCACAGGTGGACGAGGAAGGCGCGGGTGAGGTGCATGCGCGAGAACCAGGCCTCGGTGAGGCCGAAGAGGGCGAAGGCGGCCAGGCCCACCAGCCCCCCGAGGGCGAGGAAGCGGCGGTAGGGGTCGTCCCCGGCGCGCCGCCAGTGGCGCCAGAAGAACCACCCGGGGACGAGGAAAAACCCGGCCAGGAGGGCGCTCAGGCCCACCAGCCCGGTGGTGGCCAAGGCGTCGAAATAGAGGCTGTGGGCGTGGTCGTAGTGGGTGCCGGCGGGATAACGCCCCTCGGCCGCCGCCCGTTCCAGTTCCTGGTGCAGGTCCCCCACCCCGGTGCCCAGCCAGGGGTGTTCCCGCCACACCGCCAGCGACGTGCGCCACAGGTGGTAACGGGTGGCCCAGGAAGAGGCGGGGTTCTCTTCCAGATGTTGCAATTCCTGGAAACCTTGGGCGAGGCGGTCCTGGATGGGACTGGGGACGAGCACCACCGCGGTCAGGGCCAGCAGGGCCCCGGCCCCCAGCCACTGCCACTGGCGCCGGCTCAGCACCCGCCGGTAGCACCACAGGGCCCAGGGCAGGAGCACGAGGCCGGCCAGCCAGGCGCCGCGCGTCCCCGAGAGGAGCACGGCGACGAAGGCGCAGGCCATGGCCGCCCAGCCCAGCCAGCGCAGGCGCCCGCGCAGGTAGGCCAGGTCCGCCACCACCAGCAGGACCAGGTAGTACAGGGCCAAGTCGCCGTAGAGAATGCGGTAGTAGGCCCCGTGCGCCCACTGGGCTCCGTGGGCCATCTGCCAGATCCCCACCGCCAGCATGACCGGCGCCGCCGCCATCACCCCCCAGAGGAAGGCCCGGCCCAGGTCCACCCCCAGGCCCCGCACCCACAGGTAGGCGAGGGGAAAGAGGAGGACCTGCAAGGGCTTCTCCAGCTTGGGTCCTGCGTAGGTCCAGTCGTCGGCGTTGACCAGGGACAGGAGGAAGGCGGCGGGGATGGCCAGGAGGGCCAGGAGCAGAAGGCGCTCGTCGCGCCCCAGGGCAGACCAGGTGGACACCCCCATACGCCGCGCCCGCCACAGCCAGACGAGCCCCCCCAGGCAGGCCAGGACCCACAGGGTGCCGCCGCCGTGGCGCACCAGGGGGTGGAGGCTGGGGAAGGCGAGGGCGCCGGCCTGCAGGAGACGGGCGGTCCAGGCGGCCACGGCCCTGGGCGCGCTCTCTCGTGCGGGTTCGTTTGTCGTGTTCGCCGTCACGGGGAGGCCTCCAGGGCGGCGATGACCCGTCCCGGGGCCAGTTCGGTGAGGCAGCGGGTGTGCCCCTGGGGGCACTGGCGCTGGAAACAGGGGCTGCAAGGCAAGTTCAAGGAGAGGATCCGCGCACGATTGCTCAAGGGCGGGGTGTAGTCGGGGGTGGAGGAACCGTAGAGGGCCACCAGGGGGCGATCCAGGGCGGCGGCCACGTGCATGAGGCCGGAGTCGTTGCTCACCAC
>WFVN01000138.1 GCA_015491615.1 Gammaproteobacteria bacterium | reverse complement strand
GGCCCTACGTCGTCCGTGACCGTTACCATGGGGCGAGACCCCTCCTGTGCCTGAGTCACCCGATCGAGGCTCTTCGTTCGCACTTCCGGCCCGGATCTTGCCCCTGCGCTCTCCGTGGATCCGCGCAGTTTCAACCTCTCGCCGCACGCCTACGTCGCCGCCGCCCTCGCCGTGGTGACGGGGGCCTATCTCTGGGCGGCACGGCAAGGCGGCATCGGCGAACACTTCCACTGGCCGCCCCTGATCCTCGCCGCCCTCTGGGGGATCATGAACGCCTGGCGCCAGGGGCGGGGACTCGGCCACTACCGGATCGACGCCCGGCCCTGGTCGCACCTGCTCCCGCGCGCCCTCGCGCGTTACCTGATCTGGGGCGCCCTCCTGTGGCTGGCCCGGGCCTTCTTCGCCCACCACCCCTACTACCGGGGGCTGGAACACACCACCGCCTTCCTGCGGGCCCTGTGGGATCTCTACCTGCCCTTGGGCCTGCCCTATTTCCTCCTCACCCTGCGTCTGCGCGCCAGCCCGGTGGAGGACTATCACGACCCCGCCGTGCGCCTGTGGCAACTGCTGCGCAGCCTGTGGCCCGGGTATCGCCTGCGCCGGCGCGCCTGGCGCAATTGGGGCAACCGCAAGGTCCTGTTGAACCTCCTCTCGCGTGCCTACTTCATCCCCGTCATGGTGGGACAGGTGGGGGTCAACCTGGACCAGGCGGTACGCCTGGCGGGGCAGTGGGGCGGTGGCTTCGATCTGGTTGCCCTGGCCTGGCTCTCCAGCCTCCTGTGGGCGGCCGACGCCATCGCCGCCTCCGCCGCCTACGGCCTGGAATCCCGCTGGATGGAAAACCGCAGCCGCTCCATCGACACCACCCTCTCCGGCTGGTTGGTGTGTCTGGCCTGCTACGCGCCCATGAACCAGGTCACCGGCCTCATCTTCCCCTTCGGCCCCAACGTGGGCACCGCCGCCCCACAGACCCTCCTGCTTCCCGACGCCGGCGCCGTTCTCGCCTTCCAGGTGGTGCTCACTGCACTCCTCGCCGCCCTCATTTACAGCGACCTCTCCCTTGGGCCCTCCGGCGCCAACATCACCTTCAAGCGCCTCCAATGGCGCGGCCCCTACGGCCTCGTACGCCACCCCGCCACCACCTGCAAACTCACTTTCTGGTGGCTCCAGGCGGGGGTGTACGGCGCCTTCTGGTCCTGGCCCTGGCTGTTCGGCATGCTCGGCTGGAGCGCGCTCTACGTGGCCCGCTGTTTGACCGAGGAACGCCACCTGCGCCAGTATCCCGAATACCGCTGGTACATGCGCCGCGTCCGCTACCGCTTCATCCCGGGAATCGTCTGAATGCGCCTGCGCGTCCTCGACTTCGGTACCGTCTCGCCCCTGCGCTCCCAGGCCGTCTATCACGGCGTGGCCGAGGCGTTGGGGCGGGACGACGACCCCGTGCTCACTCTCGTCTCCCCCGACGCCCCTTACGTCTGCGTGGGCCTGCACCAGGAGATCGCCCTGGAAGTGGACGAGGCCTGGTGTCGGCAACACGGCCTGCCGGTGATCCGCCGCCACGTGGGAGGCGGCGCCGTCCTCCTCGACAGCAACCAGCTCTTCTTCCACTTCATCTTCCCCCGTCACTTGGTGCCCGGACAGGTGCTGGAGATCTACCCCCGCTTCATCGAGCCGGTGGCACGCACCTACCAGGCCTTGGGGGTGGACGCACGCTTCCGCCCTATCAACGACATCCATGTGCACGGGCGCAAGATCGGCGGCACCGGCGCCGCCCACATCGGCGAGGCGGTGGTCATGGTGGGCAGCTTCCTGTTCGACTTCGACACCGAGACCATGGCCCGCTGCCTGCGCGTGCCCTCGGAGAAATTCCGCGACAAGCTCCGTCAGGGCCTGGACGACTACATGACCACCCTGCGCAAGGAACTGGGGGAAGCCCCCCCGCGCGCGGCGGTGCAGGCGGAGTTCCTGTGCCAGGTGGCCGCCGTCCTCGGGGTCGAGCCGGTCCTGGACGAACCCGGCGAGCACGAACTGGCCGCCATCGAACGGGCGGAACGGGAACTGGCCGACCCCGAATGGACCTATCAAATGGGACGCAAATTCGTCGAGATGGGGGTCAAGATTGCCGCCGACACCCACCTCACCGAGGCCGCCCACAAGGCCCCCGGCGGGCTCCTGCGGGTGCAGCTCCTGGTCAAGGACGGTCGCATCGCCGACCTCCTGGTGAGCGGCGACTTCACCTGCTGGCCGGAGAACGGCGTCCTGCGCCTCGACGAGCGCCTGCGCGGCTTGCCCCTGGAACGTGAGCCTCTGCTCGCCGCGGTGGCCCGCGCCTACCGGGAACTGGGGCTACAGATTCCCGGCGTGGAACCCGAAGACGTGGTCACCGCCATCCTCAACGCCGTGCACCGCGAATGACGTCCGACCACTGGGACCGTCCCATCCTCGTCACCGGCCTGCCCCGTTCGGGCACTTCTCTGGTGGCCGGTCTGTTGGCCGAGAGCGGCGCCTGGGTGGGTCGTACCGTCCCCGGCGGCCCCCCCAATCCCCGCGGCTTTTTCGAGAACGTCGCCCTGCGCGAAGGGGTCGACAAAGGCATTCTCCGGGCCCTCGGCATGGACCCCTTGGGCGTGCGCCGCCTGCCTGCCCCCGACGAACTCCTGCCGGTGGACAACCTGCGCGAGACCGTCCACTGCATCCTGCGGGACGAAGGCTACGATGGCAGCCGTCCCTGGCTGTTCAAGGACGCCAAGCTCACCCTCCTGTGGCCCCTGTGGGCGCAGGCCTTCCCGCAGGCCCGCTGGGTGATCGTCGAACGCCCCGTGGACGATGTCATCCGCTCCTGCCAGCGCACTCCCTTCATGGCCCAGCACGGCCTCAGCGAAGCCCAATGGCGGGACTGGGCCGAAGCCTACCTGCGGCGCCTGCAGGCCCTGTGCGCCGGTGTCGCCTGGTGGCGCGAGATCGCCAGCCACTCCCTCGTCCAGGGCGATACGGCCCCCTTCGCCGCCCTCGCCGAGGCGCTGGGTCTCAGCCCCGATGCCACGCGCATCCGGGCCTTCATTCTTCCCGAGAGTTGGCACGCCACAAAACCCTAAAACTGTGATGTAATTGGCCGATAGCCAAAGCGAAGCCTCCTCCGGGATGGCCCGTGGGAGGACGAGAGGACCGCGATGAGAGAAAAGGAACCGAGCACCGACCTGTACCTGTGCCGTCACGGAGAGACGGACTTTCCTCTCGACCGCATCTACTGCGACGAGCGGGAAGATCCGCCCCTCAACGAAAACGGCCGCAGGCAGGCCGAGGCCCTGGCGCAGGGACTGGCCGGCGAAGGGCTGGCGGCGGTCTATGCCAGCCCGGTGGCCCGGGCGCGGCAGACCGCCGAGGCCGTGGCCGCTACCGCCGGCTGCGAGGTGATCCTGGTGCCGGAACTGGTGGAGCGCCGCTTCGGTGTCTGGGAAGGGCTCACCTTCGACCAGATCCAGGCTGGCGACCCCGACGGATTCCGCGCCTGGAAGGCCGACCAGGCCGGCTACGCCCCGGCGGATGGCGAGACTGTCCACCAACTGGCCGAACGGGTGTGCCCGGCCATCGAGGCCATCCTCGCGCGCCATCCGGGCGAGCGCATCGCCGTGGTGAGTCACGTGGGCCCGCTGCGGGTGTATCTGGCGCGTACCCTGGGCCTGCCCCTGGCGCGCTATCGCTGGCTCACCCTGGACTACGCCTCGGCGACACGCCTGGACGTGGGCCGCGGGCAAAGGAACTTGCGCTACCTCAACCGCGTGTTCTACGGCTATTTGAACCGCTAGACTCGTTCAGGAGGTGCAAAAACATCTTTCAATCAAAAGCTTGTGTTTTTGGTGCCTGAAAACGGAAAACTCCATGGAGAATAAGGCAGCCAAAAACTTGACTTCGAACGAGGTCATTGCTAGCTTGAGAGGTAAGACTGCGCAGCGCTCCAGGAAGGGGCGTTGGTCCTGGAACAGGACGTGCAGTTCGTTCCAAGGTCCCGCCAAAGGATGGCGGGATGGGTCAACCGAAAGCCAACCAAGAACGAGGAGGTTGCTATGCGTACGGGGAAGGAGTTCATCAAAATGACTGCGCTCGCGGGGGCGTTGGCGGCGATGTATGCCGGGGCGAGTTCCGCCGCAGTCCCCATCGAGGTCAAGACCTTCGATCAGTGGACCGCCAATAACGGGGCCATCAGCTACAACTGTCCGGCGGGGTGGACCTGCGGCGTCATCGCCGAGGGTAACGGCTTCCTGCAATTGAGCATGCAGCAGGCGGGTGCCACCGATGCCTACATCCGCACCATCGTCACCGACCAGAATGCCACGGTCGACCCCACCCTCACGGCGCCCAGCTTCGCCGACGAGACGGTGGTTCTTATGACCGTCAACTTCGGTGGTGGCGGCGGCGCCAACCCGCAGGGCATCATCGGTAAGCAGACCATCAACCAGACCACGCCCGACGGCACCGTGTTCGCTGCCAACACCAGCCTCGCCACCGGTTGGGGGCTGGATCCCAATGCCGACACCATCGTCATCGACCAAATTCTGGAGAATGCCGGTGGCGCCGGCTATGCCGATGACTTCGTGAGCAACTTCTTCTATGCCGCGGACGTCGACAGCGACGGAGACGGCCAGCCCGACGGCTTCACCATGGAGTTGGACCAGGTGGTGGGTCTGCAGCAAGGCGCGGTGGGTGCCCCCACCGATCTGCAGGTGTTCACCCTGCGTCAGCTCGCCGGTACCCGGATGAACGCTTCCGGTACCGCCAGCCTGCCCACGGGGGACTCCCTCACCTACAATCCGGGTGACAACATCAAGGCCACCTGGATCGGTCAGTCCATCGACTTGACTTCCACCGTTGGTACCGGTGGTACGGGTGGTGGCGGCGGTATGACCGGCGGCATGATGGGCAGCATGTTCGGCTACCAGGCTTACGAGGTGGTCGGCTCGCCCCAGACGCCCAATCCCATCGCCTACTTCAGTCTGTTCCAGGCCGGACCCTGGAACTGGGACGGCAACTTCGGTCCCAATCCCTGCTTGGTGGGCACGGATGGCAATCCCAGCCCCACGGGCGTGGGTGCCGATGGGGTGACCGACGTTTGCCCGTGATCAACGGCAAGGCTGTCTAGCCGAAGAAAAGGGAGGGGGCGCTTCGGCGCCCCCTTTCCTTTATCTCCTTCCGCTTCGCGTTTAAGATTCCCGTTATCCGGTCGGAGGAATCCGTCGGCCGGTGCGGCGTTCATATCAAGCAAGGGACTTCGATGGACAAAGATTGGCAGAACGACTCCAAAGACGATGGCCTCAATCCTATGGCGGTCATGGAAGCCGCTTCCGCTTATTGGCCCTCGTTCGCATTCCACGTGGCCAACGCCCTGGACGTGTTCACTCTGCTACATGAAGGGCCGGCCACGGCCGAAGAACTGGCCGAGAAGACAGGCGCCGATGCGCGTGGCCTGGAGATGATCCTCATAGCCTCGGTATGTCAGGGCTTCCTGCGCAAGGAGGGTGAGTGTTTCACCAACACTCCCTTGGCGGAGACCTTCCTGGTGAGGGGCAGTCCCCGTTATCAGGGCGGTATCGTCAGCATGTTCGAATCCTGGGTGGAGGCCTGGACCGGTCTGAAGAAAGCGGTGATCGAAGGGCGCCCGGTGGTGGAGAAACAACACGAGCACGGCCCCGAGGAGACCCGCACGTACATCATGGGTATGCTCTATCGGGGGATCCCGCAGGCACAGCTCCTTGCCGAGGAAGTCCCCCTGCCCGGTAAAAAGCGGATGTTGGACGTGGGTGGTGGACCTGGCATCTTCTCTATCATCATGACGGAGAGGAATCTCGGCATGACCGCCGACGTCATGGACCTGCCCCAGACCTTGGAGGTCACCCGCGACATCATCGCCGATTACCGCGCCGGTGAGCGGGTGAGCACCAAGGAAGGCAACTACCTGGAAGACCCTTTCGGCAGCGGCTACGACGTGGTGCTCCTGTCCTCCATGATCAACCAGGAAGGGCCGGACGTGATTCGCGAGATCATCCGCAAATCTTACGAGGCCCTGGATCCGGGTGGGGTGCTGCTGGTGCAGGAACAGTTCCTCAATGAGGAGAAGTCGGGGCCGTTGCTCCCGGTGCTCATCGGGCTCAATCAGTTGGTCCACACCCCTGCCGGACGGGCTTACTCGGTGAAGGAAGTGGCCGACATGGTGCGTGACGTCGGGTTCACCGACATCGCCTACCGACCCCTCCCCGAGCCCAGCCCCTTCACTCTCATCCAGGCGGTGAAACCGGGCGCGACAACATGAAACGGCTGATTTTGCTCGCAGCGCTCCTTTCCCTCCCGGCCTTCGCAGTGGAGGGGGAGAGCTCTGCTGGCATATCGCTGAACGGCCGCGATATCGTTGCTCGCTGTGATTACAAACACCCAGGTGACGATCAACAATCGCGCCTTACCATTCGCCTCAAGGACCGGGCCGGCAACGAAAAGCTCACCGTTTACCTGCGTCTGTGGAAGGACTACAAGGGCAAGGACGGTATCCAGGAGAAGATGGTTCTCTTCACCCTCTATCCACCGGATGCCCGTGGTGCCGCTTTCATGCGCTGGGCCTATCTGCCGGAAACGGGGAAGAATGCCGATCAATGGATCTACCTGCCGGTGCTGCGCAAGATCCGGCGTGTATCGGTGCGCGACCTGGGGGACAGCTTCCTGGGATCCGATCTCACCTACGGAGACATCAGCCTGCGCCGGTTGGACGACGACGAGCACCGTTTCCTGCGTTTGGAACGGGACCGCAAAGGCGAAGAGTTCTTCGTCGTGGAGAGCGTGCCCAAAGAGCCCGATTCCATCTACAGCAAGAAGGTCAACTGGTTCAAGAAGGCCGAAAACTGGGAACAGTGTGTCAAGACGCGGGTGGATTATTACGACCGTAAGGGTTTGTTCCTCAAGCGTCAGCTCCTCACCTGGCAACAGGTGGGGAAGGCCTGGGCTTGGGATCGGGTCTTCGTGCAGAACGTTCAGACCTTCCATACCTCTTTCTTTCAGGTACAGGATGTCAAACCCAACATCGGTATCGGCGACGACTGGTTCACCGAGCGCCGTTTGCGGTTGGGAATCGACTGAAGCCGTGCCCATGAGGATAGCCGTTTGGGTCTTCTTCGTTGCCTTCGCCGGTGCCGTTGGGGCCGACGACCCGGTGGCTGCCGGAAAAACGGTGTACGATCGTTACTGCATGGGGTGTCACGGTCCGGCGGGGGAGGGGATGATGCCTGGCATGCCCAATTTTGCCCTCGGTGAGCGCCTCAACACCACCGACCGTGACCTGGCCGAGCGGATCCGACAGGGCAATGGGGTGATGCCCGGGTTCGCCGGCATCCTCAGCGACCGGGAAATCGAGAACGTCGTTCTCTATTTGCGCAGTCTTCTGTGATTGCACGTCTGTTTCTTTTCTTCTCCGTCTCGTTTTGTGCCGTCGTCCAGGCGGCGGGTTTCGCCGTGCGCGAATCCTTCCAAGTGGGGCAGGGCGTGGTAGTGCGGGCCTTGGCAGTGGACTCCGCTCGCCAGCAACTCTGGGTGGGGACTTCCGTGGGGGCCATGCAGGTGGATTTGCGCACGGGCGAGCGCCTGGGGGTGTTCACCCGCGACAACGCCCTGGCCAACGAGTATGTCTTCGCCGCCTTCGTGGACAGCCGCGGCGAGGTATGGTTGGGCACCAATGGGGGCGGGGTGTCTCGCTATGCCGAGGGTCGCTGGAAGACCTATTTCCCACTCCACGGACTGGCCGACTACTGGGTGTACAGCTTCGCGGAAGACCGCGCTGGCGACGTATGGATCGGTACCTGGGCCGGGCTCAACCGCTGGCGCCGTGGCGAAGACCGTTTCGAGACCTATCTGGAGGAACTGATCAACGAATGGGTGTATGCCCTCGCCGTGGATCCGCGCGGTGTCCTCTGGGTGGGTACCGAGGGCGGTCTCAACGCCTTCGACGGTCGCTCCTGGCGTACCTGGACCCACGCCGACGGCCTGGGGGCCCCCAACCGTGACGGTCGCCCCTTCAGCGACAACACCGGCCTTGGCACACGCAATCGCCACGACCTGAACGTGCGCGTGGATGGTCGTCCCAGTTTCAATCCCAACTACGTCTTCTCCCTCGCCGTGGACGGCGACGGCCATGTGTGGGTAGGGACATGGGGCGGTGGCGTCTCCCGTTTCGATGGCCGCCGTTTCCGCAACGAGACCCGTGCCGACGGTTTGCCGGGCGATATCGTCTATGCTTTGGCGGTAGATGGCGACGGGCGCTTGTGGGCCGGCACCGACGGGGGACTGGCCTACCGAAAGGACGGTCGTTGGCATGGGGTGTCAGGTCTGCCCCAGCGGGACGTGTATGCCCTCGCCGTGACCCAGGACGGTGGGGTCTGGGCCGGTCTCAATGGCTTGGTGGCGCGCATCGGGTGGTGACGGCTGCCCCCTCTCCCCGGGGATGGTAGAATGCCGGGCGTCTGCATATTGGGTGCCCGTCCATGACCTCCCGCCCCAGGTTTTTTTTCGTTGCAGCCCTCCTGGTCGCCGTGGCGGGAGGGGGGTATTGGTTGGGCCAGCGTCAAGCGCAAACGGGTCCCACTTCACCGGAGGCCCGGGGCCCCGAAGCGGGTGTCGACCAGGCCCAGCCACACCAAGGAGCCCGTCGCCCGCCCCGTTTCAGCCATTTCCGCGTTGGCAACCGCAACGTCAAGGCCATCCTCGCCGATGGCGATGTCGTTTGGGTGGGCACCTCCGGCGGGGTCATCCGCTACGATATCCGCCGTGACGATTATCGTCTCTACAACATCGACAGTGGCAGCCTCCTTTCCAACGGCGTCTTCCACCTTGGTAAATTGGGCCGGCTTCTGCTGGTGGGAACTTACGGCGGTGGCTTGTCGGTATACGATCCGGAAAAGGACAGTTGGACGAACTACAACATCCCCCACGGATTGGCCGACCAGTTCGTGTACGATACCCAGTTGGACGACCGGGGCGACCTGTGGATCGCCACTTGGTCCGGCGCCAATCGGGTACGTGGCGCTCGCTTGGGTGACCCGGGAGCCTGGGAGACCTTCGACGTCGCCAACACCGAGGGGGGATTGCCCAACGACTGGGTATACGGGGTGGAAAAGGGGCCCGACGGTGCCATCTGGTTCGCCACTGAGGGTGGGGTGGCCCGTTATCAGGAGGGTCGCTGGGAGCATTGGGCCCACGAGGAAGGTGTCGGAGCGCCCTTTGAGGTGGTCAAGGATGCCATCCAGTTCAAATCCGACCCTGGGGCCGCCTCGCGCCACCATGCCCAACAGAAACACGAGCAAGGGCTGGAGCGGGTCACGGTTGCTTACAATCCCAACTACATCGTCTCCCTGGCGGTGACCGCCGATGGAACCGTCTGGGCAGGTACCTGGGGTGGTGGTCTGGCGCGCTATGACGGGCAGCGCTGGACCAATTACACCACCCGCGACGGTCTGCCGGCCAACCATGTCTTCATGCTTCACATCGATTCCCAGGGCACGCTGTGGATCGGCACCAGCGCCGGCCTCGCGCGCTTTCGCGAGGACGGGCGTGGCTTCGTCGTCCTCACCCGTAAGGACGGTCTCTTCGCCGACAACGTGTTTTCCATGTCGCGCGCCGCCGACGGAAGCTTGTGGATCGGTAGTTACGGGGGTGTGACCCGTCTCCATCTCCCCTGAAGCTCCTTCTTGATCCAAGCCGGAGACGAACGGGAGACGGCGATGAGATGCCGGTCTGGGCCATTCACCTTGGAATCACATTGCTCCCCCAGGCTCGTATGACGCTGAAGGGATCTCGCCCTTTTCCCGCGGCCGGGCTGATGATTAAATGCTTCGAGGACCGTCAGGGAGGATTGGCGCGGAACCTGCTGAAAAGTAGACACTCTTCCGTCATACCGGAGCCCCATGAACCTGCACAGTCTCAGCCTGCGCCTCGCCGCCATTCTCGCCGGCGTGCTCCTCCTCGTCCTCGGGGGCGTGGGCGTGTGGGTGGACCGGGAGCTGGCGCGCGCCATCCACAGCGCCGATACCGAGCAACTCAAGGTGCACGCCCAGACCCTCATGGCCAGCCTCAAGACCCTCATGCTCAACGGCAGCGGGACTTTGGCGCGGGAATGGCTGGATCGGCTCCACGGCGTCGCCGGCATCCTGGAGATCGAAGTCTTGCGCCGCGACGGAAGCGAGGCCTTTACCGATCTGCGCACGGTGGAAAAGGTCAATGCCTATCTGGGCGGGCCAGTGTTCGAGCGGGAACCACGTCCGGCCCGTCACCCAGATCTGGTCTCTCCCGGCATGTTGGAGCGGGCCCTGCGTGGTGAGACGGTGCTGGATGACTCGCGTCCCGGGGTCCTCGCTCTGATGACGCCCATTCGCGCCGATGTCGCCTGTTTTTCCTGCCATGGTTACGATCACGCGCCCCTACGCGGTGTCTTTTACCTCGCTGTTTCCACCGCCCAGACGCAGGCGCGCATCCAGGCTACGCGCACCAAGTTGTGGGTGGGCGCCCTGGCGTTGGCTTTGGCCCTGGGGTTGATTCTGTTTCTGGCTCTGCGGCGCGACGTCATCCGCCCCTTGGGGATTCTGCGGGCGGCCATCGACGAAGTGGCCCGCGGCGGACGCCAAGTGCGTATTCCCGTCGAACGTAAGGACGAGATTGGCGAGTTGGCGGTCGCCTTCAATCAGATGCAGGAGGCCCTGCGGGTGAGCGAAGCCCGTACCCGCGCCGTTATGGACCACGTCGCCGACGCCATCATCCTCGTCGATCCGCAGGGGGTGGTGCGCCTCGCCAATGCCTCATGCGAACGGGTGTTCGGTTACCCGCCGGGGCAATTGGTGGGGCAGCCGGTGGAACGGCTCGTGCCCGAACCTTATCGCGAAGCGGCGCGTCGTTTGTTTCTGGGCGGCGAGGGCGAAGAAGAAGAGATGCATGAGCTGTACGGGCGCCGTCGCAACGGTACCGTCTTTCCCATGGAGGTGACCCTGCGTCGTATCCGTCTCGGTTCCACCGATTATCACATCGCCGTGGCCCGCGACATCACCAGTCGCAAGGTGCAGACGGCCGCGCTGCGTTACCAGGCCCTGCACGACGCTCTCACGGATCTTCCCAACCGCACCCTCCTGTTCGATCGCATGCAGCAGTGCGTGCGTGCCGCGCAACGGGAGAAGGGTCGCTTTGCCCTCTGTCTCATGGATCTAGACCGCTTCAAGATCGTCAACGACACCCTCGGCCACCAGGTGGGCGACAAGCTCCTGCAGCAGGTGGCCCAGCGCCTGCGCCTGTTGTTGCGCGAATCGGACACCGTCGCTCGCCTGGGCGGTGACGAATTCGCCATCCTCCTGCCGGGAGCCGACGTGCGTCAGGCGGTGCACACCGCCAACAAGCTGGTGAAGGCCCTGGAGGAGCCTTTCGTCGTCGACGGCCAGCGCTTACAGGTAGGGTGTAGCATGGGCATCGCCCTGTATCCCTACCATGGGCGAGATGCCGGCGTACTCCTGCAGCGGGCCGACGTGGCCATGTACATGGCCAAGCGGGAGAATCGGGGTTATGCCCTCTACGACCCGGAGAGCGACCAGCACAACCTCCGCCAGTTGGCGGTGATGGGAGAGCTGCGCGAGGCCCTCGGTCAGGGACAACTGTTGCTCCACTACCAGCCGGTGTGGTCCTTCCAGCAGGCCCGGGTCACCGCCTGCGAGGCCCTGGTGCGCTGGCACCATCCGGTACACGGCATCATGCAACCTTCCGAGTTCATTCCCCTGGCGGAACAGACCGGTCTCATCCACACCCTCACCGATTGGGTGTTGGAGCGGGTTCTGGCCGAATGCGCGCCGGTCATTCTTTCCCATGGTCTGTGTCTGGCGCTGAACCTTTCCGCCCGCGATCTGCAACGTCCCAGTCTGGCGGAGGATGTGGCGCGGCAGGTGGAATCGGCCGGTGTCTCGCCTCGCTTCGTCAAACTGGAGGTGACCGAAACGGCTCTGGTGGAGGATGTCCGCGCTGCCAGCCATATCCTCGAAGCCCTCAATCAACGTGGTTTCACCGTCTCCATCGACGATTTCGGTACCGGCTACTCTTCCCTTTCCTATCTCAAGCAGATGCCGGTGAACGAGATCAAGATCGACCGTTCCTTCATCGTCGGCCTGGTACAGGACGAGCACAGCCGGGTGATTGTCCGCTCCACCATCGACATGGCCCACGATCTGGGGTTGCGGGTGATCGCCGAAGGGGTCGAGGACGCGCGCGCCGCCGAATTGCTCAAAACCATGGGTGTGGACGCCATCCAGGGGTACTACATCAGCCCACCCCTGCCTGGCGAGGCGTTTCAGAGGCAACTGCAGGAGGGTTTCTCCCCGCCCGGGTTAGCGTAGTGGCAGGCGCTCCCACGGGGGCTGGGCGGCGGGGCGGAAGACGTCGATTTTGCGGAAGAACTGATCCACCACGAACAGGCGTCCGGCCTCGTCCACCGTGCAGCCCGAGGGGAGCATGAAGCGCCCCGGGCCGCCGCTGGTGGCCCGGTCGCCCAGGTGCATCAGCAGGCGCCCGCGGGCATCGAAGATCTGCACGTTGCCGAAGGCCGCGTCCACCACGTAGATGCGCCCCTCGCCATCGGTGGCGATCCCTTTGGGGCGGGAGAACTGCCCCGAGCGCCGGCCGGGGGCGCCGAAGGCGAACAGGGGGCGTCCGTCCGGGTCGAAGGCCTGGACGCGGAAGTTGCCCCCGTCCACCACGTAGAGGGTGCCGTCGGGGCCGGTGGCGGCGTGGATGGGCAGGTTGAACTCGCCCAGGGCGGTGCCGCGGCGGCCGAAATGGAACAGCAGCTTGCCGCTGCGGGTGTCGAATACCCACACCCGGTGGCGGTCCGTGTCCACGCCCCCCACGTCCACCACATACAGGCGGGCGTCGTCGGGGGAAAGAGCCAACCCCACCGGGCGGCGCATGCCGGCGTCGCGTCCCAGGGTGGCCAAGTGTTTCCCTTCTGCGTCGAAGACCTGGATCCGGCGGGCGGTGACGTCGGCCACGAACAGACGCTGGCCATCGTGGGAGAGAGCCACGCCCATGGGCTTCACCAGCGTGCCCGCCCCCCGCTCGCCGATGACTACCACCCGCTGGCCGGAAAGATCGAACAGCAGCACCGCCCGCTGCTGGGTGTCGCTCACGTAGATGCGCCCCGCGCGTACCGCGACCGCGAAGGGCTTGGCGAGACCGAAAGGCGTCTCGCGGCTACCGGTAGCGAAGGCGCGCAAGCGGTCGCCGAAGGTGGGGCGGATGAAATCGCTGCTGGTGCGCAGGGTGCCGTCGTACACGAAACGGGGCTCGGATGGCGGTGGCGGATAGACGGGCGGCGCTGAAATCGGTATCGAGGGGCGTGAGGCGCAGGCGCTCAGAAGAACGGCGACGAACAAAACGACCAGGCGTGCCACGGCAGTCGTTTCGTTCGGTGGCTCTTCGGTGTCGTGCGACGGGGAAAGGCGGCAAAATCGGGTCGGGGCGAGCCAGCCGTTCACGGGTTGCCGATGAGCTCCGGGCGTTGTGTGGTGGCCCCTTGCCAAGCGGGCTACTTGGTGTGACATGTCTGGCAGAGCAGGTCCGAGTCGGCTCGCAGGAGCAGGTCCTTCTCCGGGTTGTGGACGTTGTGGCAGGAAGCGCACTCGACCCGTCCTTCGTACAAGCGCACACCGTTGTTGAAACCCTCGGGAGTATCGGGGAGGCGGAAGTCCTCGTCCGCGCGCAACAGACCGGCATAGCGCATGGAAATGGGATGATCGTTGCGCAGGTCGGTGCCGATGTGCTTGATGGAGATGTCGTGCGCCACGCGCCCGTTGTGGCACTTGCCGCAGGAGACGACGTCGTCGGCGCCATGGATGCGCATGTGCAGGGCCTCATCCTGGGCGCTGTCGAAATCGGTCGGCGGGAAGACCACCATGTCCACTCCCATGGTGCCGTCGTGGCAGGAAAGGCAAAGCAGGCTGATGGGGCTGGGGGTGCGCGTCTTGGAGTCCATGTAAGTGCTGTCGTAGAGCCGGTAGGCATCGGTGGCGGGGTAGAAACGGTTCCAGTCGGGGATGGCCCCTTCCTTCGTCTCATCCACCTCGGCCTTCTCCGGAGGGAGGTGACAGTAGACGCAGGGGTTGCCGTAGTCGGAGAAGGCCACTCCCGGCATGGCGAACACGCCGGCACGGCGGTTCAACCCAGTGAAGTCGTGTTTGGAACCGAGAATGGGGTCGTTGGCGCCTGCCACCGGGTCACCGATGAGGGTGTCGCTCCAGCCGGGCAAGGCCGCCAGGGCCGCCAGGAGCACGGCGAACACCGCTGTCGGCAGGTGCCGATACATCCTCTCGACGTTGCGTTTGCCCCCCCTGGCCATGGCCCGGTATGATCCCCCCTCGCACGCGGTTTCGTCGTTCTGTCGTGCCGCCGTAGGTTAGCGCAAACCCCCGATCCAAGCCAACCGCCCCATGCCCCCGTCGTCTTCGCTTATGAAACGCCACCTGCTTTGGTTGTGCGTCTATGTAGCCATGAATGTCGCTTTGGCGGACGAAGGGGAACGTCTCTATCAAGCCCATTGCGCCGTTTGCCACGGAGAGCGGGGAGACGGTGACTCCCGCGCCGCCCGTTCATTGAAGCCGCCGCCACGAGATTTCACTCAGGCCGATCCTGGGACGTTCACCCGCGAGCGCATGATCGACGCCGTCGCCCACGGACGCCCGGGTACTGCCATGATGCCCTTCGCCTCGCGTCTCACCCCGGAGCAGATCGAGCAAGTGGTGGACTTCGTGCGCCGTCGCTTCATGCCTGCCAAAAGGGGAAAAGGAAATGGCGGCTCGGATGATAAGAAGAACGGCGAGGCCCTCTACCGGCGGCATTGCGCCGTCTGCCACGGGGACGATGGCGCGGCGGCGATGTGGGCGCGCAACAGCTTCAAACCACCGCCACGGGATTTCACTCAGGCCGATCCTGGGACGCTCACCCGCGAGCGCATGATCGACGCCGTCACCCACGGACGCCCGGGCACCGCCATGATGCCTTTCGTCTCGCGCCTGTCGCCGGAAGAGATCGAACGAGTAGTGGACTTCGTGCGCGAGCGCTTCCTCGGGCGGGCGCGGTATGAGGCGTCTTTGCTACGAGCGACCGTATCCGCCAGGGGGTATCCCGGCAATCTCGAGGGCGACCCCCTACGCGGCGAAGCCATCTTCCAGGGGCAGTGTTATGAATGTCACGGGCGGGACGGGCGCGGTGACGGCCCCCGCGCCCACTTCATCCACCCGCCTCCGCGTGACTTCACCAGCACCGCCAGTCGCGCCCGTTTCGATCGGGCGCACCTCTACCAGGCCATCGAACGAGGCAAGCGGGGAACCGTCATGCCTGCTTGGGGCAAGGTCCTCACCCCGCAGCAGATCGCCGACGTGGCCGAGTACGTGTTCATTCGTTTCATTCGCCCGCGCGAAGGAGAAGCGGGAGGGGGCGACGCAAGAGAGGACGTTCGCGGCGAAGATCCCGAGCCGGAGCTGGCCCGTGGCCGGCGCATCTACGACTTCCGCTGTTACTTCTGCCACGGCTACGACGGCGACGCCAAGACTCTGGCCGCCACCTTCCTTGATCCACCGCCGGTGGATTTCACCGCCGCCGACCCCGAGCGCCTGACCGTCGAGGCCATCGTCCGCGTCCTGCGGGAAGGGCGTCCCGGAACCGCCATGCAATCCTTCGCCCGCGTCCTCGAGGAGGCGGACATGCGTGCCGTGGCTCGCTTCGTCCATACGCGCTTCGTCGTCGCCAAAGCCCCGGCCGGCGATTACCACACCGCCGAGAACGGCTGGCCCGACCACGACCGTTACCGCGATGCCTTTCCCTTCGCCTTGGGAGAGATCCCCCTGGACCGGCCGGTGGACCGCCTCACCCCGGCGCAGCAGCGTGGCCGCATCCTCTATCTCCGGGCATGCATCAGTTGCCACGACCGGGCGCGGGTGGAAACCGAAGGGGTACCGTGGCGGTCGTGGGCGGTATCTTATCCGCGCGCCGGTTATGACCACCGTGCCCCGGACCAGGTGAGTGGCGCCACCCCTTATGCCGTCCATGACCGCGCCCCGGTCCTGATCGACGCCACCCCCCGCGAGCGAGCGGGGGAGCGGCTCTATCAGGAGAACTGTTCCTTCTGCCACGCCGCCGACGGCAGTGGTCGCAATTGGATCGGCGCTTTCCTCGAGCCCCCGCCTCGTGATCTTCGTGATCAGACCCTGGCGCGCCTCACCGACGACGACCTGGCCTCGCGCATCGCCTACGGTGTTCCCGGCAGCGCCATGCCCGCCTGGGGACGAGTTCTCACCCCGGCCGAAATCGACTCCATCGTCGCCTACTTACGCAAGGCTTTCTTTCCCTCCGCTCGTTGATCTCCGGTGCAAAAGTCACAGGTGAGAGGAAGACCGCGAGGCGACACGATGGCATGTATCTAAGTCTGGGCCTATGGGGCTAGAAAGATTCTCGTTTCACCACCCGATGAATCGCGGGCCTAGGCAAAGTGATCGATATCTCCAGCATGGTGTTGTAGGCAGGATTTGGCCCGTCAGAATCCCAAAACCCTCTAGGGAACGTGACCATGATCCCGCTCGTGGCCGATGCTTGCCGAGTCGGCGACGGACAACAGTTTGACTCTACAAAATGGCTGTCTATATCTCTATTTGCTGTCTATAATCATCTCTATTTTTAGAGTCTTTGGTCGGCATTGGGATATGGGTGGTTTCCACATGGAGAGAGAGACTTTTCGATCCATCGGCAGACTTCTGACTTTCGCATCCGTATTTCTGTTGCTGAGTGCCTGTGGTGGTTCGTCTCCGCCTATTTCCGGTAAGCAAACTCCGCTTCTGGGGACCGAGATCGACGCTCTGGTATTGAAATACTTGGAGGATAACGAGATCCCTGGTGCCACCGTGGCGGTGACCAAAAATGGCCGGCTCGTGCTCTGGAAGGGGTACGGCTGGGCTGACAGAGAAAATCAAGAGGCGATGAAGCCATGGCACCGTACCCGCATCGGCAGCGTCAGCAAAGTGGTCACGGCCATCGGTGTCCTCCAGCTCGTCGAGTCGGGTGATATTTCCCTCGATCAGCCTGTCTACAGCAGCCAGATAGAAGTGATATGGCCCAGAGCGGGTTCTTCCGATGAGCCGTGGCTCTTGTCCAATCCGGATGGGGCGCTGAACAACATTGGGATCTACCTCGACGCCTTGGTGGAGGCACCCGAAAGACTCCTGAACTCTAAGGAAGAACTCGACGTGAATTCCTTGCCTCAATATTTGGATCAAGGGGGGAGCCAAGCCAATGTTGAGAAGATGTTGGAGTGGGCCAGCCAGATTCGGGTCTGGCATGTTCTCTCCCATACGGCTGGTTATTTGAGGAGCGGGAACACGAAAGTAGCACGCGACTATTGGAATCTCGGTGCGAATGTTCCGCTTTCCTATGCGCAACTACATGCGGCCATGTTGGCGGGGACCTACGTGTACACAACAAGTGAGGGGAAACAATTTCGAGCCGTCCCCCTCCGCTTCAAGGCAGGTTTAAATCGTCGTTATTCCAACCATGGTTTCGGTGTGCTGGGCCTTCTCATCAGTGAGCGCAGTGGGCAGTCCTACCACGATTACATTCAGGATAATGTGTTCGCTCCCTTGGGACTTTCAAATCTCGTGGATGCCTACACCTTCACGAATCTTGATGCGACGAGTTACTTCTATGATGAAAAGAAAGACCAGACCCAACGTAAGATGCCGCCGGCTCCCACTATCGATAGTATGCTTGGTCTAGCCACCGGTGGGTGGGCCGCCAATGCCCATGACATGGCGAGGATACTTTGCGCCCTGGATACGCGTAACGATGTCCTGGGACAGCCGTATGTTGCAGAAAGTCGTTTGCTGGATTCCGAGACCATCAAGAGTATGGTGGAAAATGAATTTGGAAGAGTTTTGGGTTGGGATAAGGTGGAAGATAGGGTAACGTACGATTATGTCACCAAAGACGGCTCCATACCGAGAGTGCCTGGTGGAGCCCGGGTATCCAAGTATTTTTACCCTGATTTAACGAATATCGATACGGAAATCAACGTCGCCATACTCTTCAACGTCAACAAGGTGCCGGCAGAGAAGCTGTTGAACAATATCGCGCGTATAGTCAAAAAGACCTCGATTCCAGAAGATTATGATCTTTTCGATCCGAATTATCGGTGCGTCTCCGGTGTGCAGTTTATGACGGGGGGGTGATCGGAGGGGTCAGGGAGGCGGGCAGCGGAGGTCGTCGGGAGAATTCTACTGGGGTGTCCCTGAAGTTTCGTGTGGCTCGACCTGGGATTTCGAGTGTTTCGTCAAAGGTGGGTTGGGTATGAAGGCCTCGGTGGTGAAGTCGTTCATTGAAGAGGGTGTTCCCGGGGTGGCGGAATGTTGGATCGCCGGGGTTTTGCCACCGCCGGGTCAAATCGGGTGTGGGTTTCTGTGACTCACTCGAAAATCCGAGGATAAAAGAACTCCGGCGCCGCCAGGGCCCCTCGATGGACGGCGGCATTGTAGTAGCGGGTGGTGAAGGGACGGTCGTCGGCATCTCGTTTGCGAAAGCCACTGATGACGTTGTCCTTGCAGGCCATAGTCACCGTCCACCAGCCGGTGGGATAGACGGGCTGGGGGAAAAAGAGAGTGGCGGTGTCGAGGAAGCCGGCGCCGCGCATGGCGTGGTGCATGTCCTTGAGGATGTTCATGTGCAGCAGGGGGGATTCGCTCTGCTGGACGATGAGGCCGCCTTCGCCCAGGGCGCGGCGGCAGTCGCTATAGAAAGCCTGGGTGAACAGGCCCTCGGCGGGACCGATGGGGTCGGTGCTGTCGATGATGATGACGTCGTAGTAGCCGTAGGCGGCATCGGCCACCCAGCGAATGCCGTCTTCGAAGTGGAGGTGGGCGCGCGGGTCGTCGTTGGCCTCGGTGAGCTCGGGGAAAAATTGCTCGGCCAGGCGGGTGACCCGTTCGTCGATCTCTACCTGGTCCACCTTTTCCACGCCGGGGTGTTTCAGCACTTCGCGCAGGGTGCCGCAGTCTCCCCCGCCGACGATGAGCACCCGCTTGGGGTCGGGGTGGGTGAACAACACCGGGTGGGCGATCATCTCGTGGTAGAGGAAGTTGTCCCGCTGGCTGAGCATGATGAAGCCGTCGATGATCATGAGATTTCCGAAGTGGGTGGTCTCGTAGATCTCGATCTTCTGGAAGGGGGTCTGTTCCTCGTGCAGCTTGGCGCGTATCTGCAGGGAGAAGGCGCTGCCCCCTTCCTCACACACTTCCGTGAACCATTTTCCTCCGGACATGACCTCGGACATCGCCGTCGCTCCCTTGTTTGCGCTCTTATACAATAGGCGCCCGATTATAGCGGCTGGTGATCGACAAGACATGGAAAAGGCGCGTCCCTGGGACCCGAAACGGGCCGAGGCGACCTACAACATGCCCCATTGGGGCGATGGCTATTTCTTCGTCGGTATGGACGGTCGCCTGCGGGTGCGTCCATCGGCGGACAGTGTCCGTTCCGTGGACCTGGAGACGGTGGTAGAGGAGGCCAGGGCCCAGGGGCTGGATCTGCCGCTGTTGATCCGCGTCAGCGACATTCTCCACGACCGGGTGCGGCGCCTGCACCAGGCCTTCGCCCGGGCCATGGCGGGCGAAGGCTACGAAGGCGGTTACACCGCCGTCTATCCCATCAAGGTGAACCAGCAGTGCACGGTGGTGGAGCATATTCTCGCCACCGATTCGGGGGCGGTGGGCCTGGAGGCCGGCAGCAAGCCGGAGCTGATGGTGGCGCTGGCCCGTTCACGCCCTGGTGGGGTGGTGATCTGCAACGGCTACAAGGACCGCGAGTACATTCGCCTCGCCCTCATCGGTCTGCGCCTGGGGCTGCGCGTGTTCATCGTTCTGGAAAAATCCTCCGAGTTGGACCTGGTGCTGGAGGAGGCCCGCGCCCTGGGGGTGCGGCCCCTGTTGGGTTTGCGCGTGCGCTTGGCCTCCATCGGCAAGGGCAAGTGGCAGAACACCGGGGGGGAAAAGTCCAAGTTCGGCCTCTCCGCCGCCCAGGTGATTGAGGCGGTGGCCCGTCTGCGCGAGGCGGAGGCCTTGGATTGCCTGCGCCTGGTGCACTGCCATCTTGGGTCGCAGATCGCCAATATCCGCGACATCCAGAAGGGCATGGACGAGTTTGCCCGTTTCTACGCCCAGTTGCGTGCCCAGGGGGCCCCCATCGAGTTCGCCGACGTGGGTGGAGGGCTGGGGGTGGACTACGAAGGCACCCGTTCGCGTTCGGAGTGCTCCATGAACTACACGATGGAGGAGTATGCCCGCGACGTGGTGCACGCCCTGTGGGCCATCTGCAGCGAGCACGATCTGCCCCATCCCCATGTGATCACCGAGTCGGGGCGCGCCATGACCGCCCACCACGCCCTGTTGGTGACGCGGGTCATCGAGGTGGAGCGCATGGTGCCGGAGCGTGAGCCGCCGACTCCGCCTGCGGACGCCCCTTTGGTGATCCGCAGCCTGTGGGAGACCTACGCCGCCGATCCGCCGCCTCCGCCCATGGAGGCCTATCACGATGCCGCCCATTGGTTGGCGGAGGCGCAGGGCATGTTCAGCCACGGGGTGTTGGACCTGGAGCAGCGGGCGATGGCCGAGGCGTTGTACTTCGCTATTTGCCGCCAGGTCTTGTCGCGGCTGCGCCACGACCGTTTGGCGCACCGCGAGTTGCGGGACGAGCTGTCGGAAAAGTTGGCGGACAAGTATTTCTGCAACTTCTCCCTGTTCCAGTCCCTGCCCGACGTGTGGGCCATCCGCCAGGTGTTCCCCATCGTGCCTCTGCACCGGCTGGACGAGCCGCCCACGCGCCGGGGGGTGATCCAGGACCTCACCTGCGACTCCGACGGGCGCATCGACGACTATGTGGAAGGCGACTCGGTGGAGCACACCCTGCCCCTGCATCCCCTGCGCCCCGGTGAGCCTTATCTGTTGGGCTTTTTCCTCGTCGGGGCCTATCAGGAAATCCTGGGGGATCTGCACAACTTGTTCGGTGACACCCACTCGGTGAACCTCACTTTCACCGAGGAGGGGTATCGTCTGGAGGAGCCGGAACGGGGAGACACGGTGGACGAGATCCTCCGCTACATCCACTACCATCCGCGCCGGCTCATGGAGGATTACCACCGGCGGGTGGCGGAAGCAGGCTTGGAGACGGAGACGGCCGCCGAGACCTTGGCCTTGTTGGAGTCGGGTCTGTCCGGTTATACCTATCTGGAGGAGCTGTAGTCGTGAACGAGCGAGAGATCGTCATCGAACGGGCGCCCTCGCGGGAACGCCTGGAGGCGCTGGGCGTGTCCGCCTGGCCCGTGTGGGAAAAGGAAGTGAGCATCTTTCCGTGGGAGTATGCCGCCGAGGAGGTGTGCTACCTGTTGGAAGGGGAGGTGGTGGTGACGCCGGAGGGCGGTGCGCCGGTGACTTTGCGGGCGGGCGACCTGGTCACCTTCCCGGCGGGGATGCGCTGTATCTGGGAGATCCGCGCCCCGGTGCGCAAGTACTACCATTTTCCCGGCTGATCGGCTCACTCGCCGCGCGCGGTCTTTTCCAGTTGTTCCAGGCTGGTGTGGCGCACGTCCTTACCCTTCACCAGGTAGATGACGTATTCGCAGATGTTGCGGGCGTGGTCGCCGATGCGTTCCAGGGCACGCGCCGACCACATCACGTCGAGGATGCGGGCGATGGAGCGCGGGTCCTCCATCATGTGAGTGACCGACTGGCGGATGATGCCTTCGTATTCGAGGTCTACTTTGGTGTCCCGCTGGGCGACATGGGCGGCGGCCTCGGCGTCCATGCGGGCGAAGGCGTCGAGGGCGTCGTGGGTGAGCTGACGCACGTGATCGCCCAGGTTCTGGATCTCCAGGTATTGGCTGCGGGGGCGCTCCAGACTGGCCAGGTGGATGGCCATGCGGGCGATGCGCTCGGCCTCGTCGCCCATGCGCTCCAGATCGGTGATGGTCTTGATGACGGCGATGATGAGGCGCAGGTCGGAGGCGGCCGGCTGGCGGCGGGCGATGACGTGGGTACACTCCTCGTCGATGGCTACCTCCAGGGCGTTCACTTGGTGATCGCGGGGGATGACCGCCTCGGCCAATTCCGTGTTCCCTTCTACCAGGGCGCGTACGGCGTCGGTGATCTGCTGTTCCACCAAGCCTCCCATGGTGAGGACGCGGTTGCGCAGGTCCTCCAGCTCGGCGTTGAACTGACGCGAGATGTGGTGGGTGAGTCGTTCTTTGTCGATGTCCATGTGCTTTCCTCCGCGGCGGGCCTTTCCCTTGGACCGTGGCGTGGCCCGGAGTGCGCCGTTCAGCCGTAACGGCCGGTGATGTAGTCTTCGGTCTGTTTCTTCTTGGGATTGGTGAACAACCCGTCGGTGTCGCCGAACTCGATGAGCTCGCCCATGTACATGAAAGCGGTGTAGTCGGAGACGCGCGCCGCCTGTTGCATGTTGTGGGTGACGATGACGATGGTGTAGTTGGACTTGAGCTCGTAGATGAGCTCCTCGATCTTGAGAGTGGAGATGGGGTCGAGGGCGGAGGCGGGTTCGTCCAGGAGCAGCACCTCCGGCTCCACCGCGACCGCGCGGGCGATGACCAGGCGCTGCTGCTGACCGCCGGAGAGGCCCAAGGCGTTGTCCTGCAGGCGGTCTTTCACCTCGTCCCAGAGGGCGGCGCGGCGTAGGGACTTCTCCACCACCTCGTCGAGGATGCGGCGGTCGTTGATGCCCTGGATACGCAGGCCGTAGGCCACGTTCTCGTATATGGACTTGGGGAATGGGTTGGGCTTCTGGAACACCATTCCCACCCGTCTTCTGAGTTCGGCCACGTCCAGGGCGGGGTCGTAGATGTCCCGGTCGTCGAGGAGGATGCGGCCCTCGATGCGCACGTTGTCCACCAGATCGTTCATGCGGTTGAAGCAACGCAGGAGGGTGGACTTGCCGCAACCGGAGGGGCCGATGAAGGCGGTCACCCGGGTGCGGGGGATGTCCATGTCGATGCCCTTGAGGGCCTGTTTCTCCCCGTACCACAGGCGCAGGTTCTCCACCTTGAGGGCGATGTCCTCCTGGGCCAGGTCCATGCGTTCGCCGCCGCGCTGCAGGTTGGCGATGTCGATGGCGTGGGTGGCCGGTCGGTCCAGGGTCGGTTTGTTCGCGGTCTCGTCATTCATCTTCAAGTTTCCAAGGAGCGGTATTTCTCGCGCAGACGGTTGCGGATCTGGATGGCGGTGAGGTTCAGGACCACGATCACCAGCACCAGGAGCAGGGCGGTGGCGTACACCAGGGGACGTGCTGCTTCCACGTTGGGGCTCTGGAAACCGACGTCGTAGATATGGAAACCCAGGTGCATGAATTTACGCTCCAGGTGCAGGAAGGGGAAGTTGCCGTCCAGGGGCAGGGCGGGGGCCAGTTTCACCACCCCCACCAACATCAACGGCGCCACCTCGCCGGCGGCGCGCGCCACCGCGAGGATGAGGCCGGTCATGAGTGCGGGGCTGGCCATGGGCAGAACCACCCGCCAGAGGGTCTCCGCCTTGGTCGCCCCCAGGGCCAGGCTCCCTTCGCGTAGGGATTTGGGGATGCGCGAAAGACCCTCCTCGGTGGAGACGATGACCACCGGCAGGGTGAGCAGGGCCAGGGTGAGGGAGGCCCAGAGGATGCCGGGGGTGCCGAAAGTGGGTGAGGGCAGGGCCTCGGGGAAGAACAGGCGGTCGATGTTGCCGCCCAGGAAATAGACGAAGAAGCCCAGGCCGAAGACGCCATAGACGATGGAGGGCACACCGGCGAGATTGTTGACGGAGATGCGGATGACGCGTGTCAGGGGCCCTTGTTTGGCGTATTCGCGCAGGTAGACGGCGGCGACGATGCCCATGGGGGTGACGAACACGCTCATGATGAGGACCATCATCACGGTGCCGAAGATGGCCGGGAAGACGCCGCCCTCGGTATTCGCCTCACGTGGTTCTTCGGAGACGAACTCCCACAGCTTGGCCAGGTAGTGGCCGACCTTCTCGAACGGACCCATGGCGTTGGGGCGATAGGCGCGTACCACCGTAGCGAGGGGAATCTCCACCACTTGTCCGGTCATCACCTCGGCGGTGAAGCTGTCCCGCCGGATGTCCCGATAGAGCGTTTGGAGGCGCGCCTGGACGGTTTCGTATTCCCGTTGCAGACGGGCCCGTTCCATCTCGATCTCGGCCTTGCGCGCCGGGGTGAGCTCGCCGTCCAGCTCGTAACCCCGCTCTTTCAGGCGCAGGCGCTCCATGCGGTAGTTGATGGCGCCGATCTCGTCCTTTTCCAGGCGGCGGATGGCGTCATGCAGTTCACGCACCCGGCTCAGACGTTCTTGGAGGACGGTCCAGGCCCCGTCGCCTTCGGCCACTACGTGCCCGGCCTCTTTCACTTGCCGCAGGAAGCCGTAGAAGTTGCCCCACTCCCAGCGTTCCGCCACGAAGATGCCGCGGGGGTATTCCCAGGGACCCATGTTGCTGGAGGCGGCGGAGAAGAAGTCGGCCCCGTACACGTCCCGGTTGCCTACCTTGACCAGGTAACGGGTGATGCGCTCGCCGGTGCCGTCGGGGAGCCAATATCCGGCTTCGCGCAAGCGCGAAGCGGGTAGTTCTTCGTCGTCCTGGATCTCGCCGATGATACGGCGGCTCTGATCCGGTCCTTCGTGATAGGTGAAGGCGACCACCGGGTGCGGCCAGAAATGGCCCAGGCCGCGGGCGGCGATGAGGGCGAGCAGGCCCACTACCATGAGAATGCTGGCGCTCACCGCGGCGGCGTTGAGCCATACCCAAGGGGAACCGCTCTTGAACCAGGCGCGCACGTTCATAGGCTGCTGTATTTCTTGCGCAGGCGTTGACGGACCATCTCCGCCGCGGTGTTGACGGCGAAGGTGAACAAGAACAGTACCAGGGCGGCCAGGAACAGGACCCGGTAGTGGGTGCTGTCCACCTCCGATTCGGGCATCTCCACGGCGATGTTGGCCGACAGGGTGCGCATGCCCTGGAAGGGGCTCCAGTCCATCACCGGCGTGTTACCGGTGGCCATGAGGACGATCATGGTTTCTCCCACGGCGCGCCCGAGACCGATCATCACTGCCGAAAAGATGCCGGGGCTGGCGGTGAGGATGACCACCCGGGTGAGGGTCTGCCACGGGGTGGCGCCGAGGGCCAGGGAGCCGAAAGTGAGGTGCTTGGGCACTTGGAAGATGGCGTCCTCGGTGATGGAGAAGATGGTGGGGATGACGGCGAAGCCCATGGCCAGGCCGACGACGATGGCGTTGCGCTGGTCGAAGGGAATACCGAGATCGTTGGCCAGCCAGTTACGCATGTCGCCTTCGAAGAAGAGTTCTTCCATGGGATAGCTGAGCCACATGGCCAGGGCAGTGAGCGCGGCCAGTACCGGCAGCAGTAACAGGGGTTCCCAACCGTCGGGCACATGCGCACGCAAGGTGCGGGGCAGGCGCTGCCACAGATAGGCGAACAGGAGGACGCCAGCGGGCAAGATGAGGAGGCTGGCGAAGATGCCGGGCAGATGGGCCTCCACGTAAGGGGCCAGCCACAGGCCGGCGAGGAAGCCGAGGATCACGGTGGGCAGGGCCTCCATGATCTCGATGGTGGGTTTCACCACTCGGCGCAACCCCGGGGACATGAAGTAGGCGGTGTAGATGGCCCCCATGATGGCCAGGGGGACGGCCACCAGCATGGCGTAGAAGGCCGCCTTGAGGGTGCCCAGCGCCAGGGGGGTGAGGCTGAATTTGGGCTCGAAGTCGGTGGTGGCGGCGGAGGATTGCCAGAGATGGGCCGGCTCGCTGTAGCCCTCGTACCACACCTTGCCCCACAGGGACTTGAAGGAGATCTCCGGGTGCTCGTTGTGGATGCGAAAGACGTGCAGGCGTCCTTGTGCATCCAGCACCAGGGCGGCGTCGGCGCGCGGGCTCACCGCCACCTTGGCGACGGGGACATCGGTGACGGGGGCCAAGGCCAGGAGACGCTCGGAGGTGGTGTAGTACACCCCCAGCCGGCCTTTGGCATCGGCGGCGACGAAACCACGACGGCCGTGTTCCGGGGCGATGTCGGTGATGGCTGCGTCCTGCTCGGCGAATTCGCGCACGTGTACCAAGCGCGGGCGGCCCCGTTCGTTCACCGGAAACCATTGGGCGATGTGGCCGCGGGAATCACCGACCATGAGGGAGACGCTGCCAGTGAGGAAGCGCAGGCTGGTGAGGCGTACCCCCGGCGGGGTGAGGTCCAGGCGTTGCAGGAGCTCGGGCTCGGTAGGGTCGCGCAGGTCATAGAGGAGGGCGTTGCCGTCGCCGTTGGCGAGGTAGAGCTCGGTCTGCGGGCCGCTCACCAGGAGGTAGCGGATGTCGTCCAGGTCCGGTTCGATGACGGTGTTTTCTTGTTCGAAGCTGAAGCCCTCGCCGAGGAACGATTCCTCGATGGCGAGGTTGGCGACGAACACCTGGCCGGACTCGCCCACGGCGGCGAGGGTGGCCTGCTCCTCGCCCATCTGCAGAGCCACCGCGCGCAAGGGGGCGCCGTCCTCGTCCAGATCGATGGGGTCGGTGCCCAGGGGATATTCCAACGTAGGGGTGATGTGGCGGCGGTCATCGGGGTAGCTGATCTTGTACACCGGCTTGACTACCACCACCTGGCCGTTGTCCAGCCCTAGGGCGAGGATCTCGATGGCCGGGTCGCCCTTGCCCAAGGCGGTGACGCGGGCCCCCGGAGGGAGCTCGATGTCGATGCGTTCGAGGGGGTGGCCGTCGGCGGTGGAGAAGAACAGGGCCCGACCGGCCTCGTCCACCGCCAGGCCCACCTCCACGTACTCGTCCACGGTGAGGTAGTGGATGGCCTGGGGAGCGTCGGTGAGAGAAAAACTGGGCCCCGCTTCCATTTCCGCCGGTTTGAACAGGGGCAGGACGACGAGGAGGAGATAGAAGAAGATGAGGGTGATGGCGACGATCACGCCCACCCCGCCGATGGCCACGCCGTGCTTGGCCAGGCGGTCCTTGAGGTGGCGCCAGCGTCGATAGCTCAGGGACGGTTCGAAGGCGGACATGGGGTTCGGGCTCCAAGGCCGGCCACGTGGGACCGGAAGCCGGATGGTACGGAGGCAATGTTACAGTTTGGTGACAGCGCCGGTGGCTTTCACAGGCCCAGACAGAGGCGCAGGGCGGTAGGGGTCCCGATGGCGTTCACCGGGCCGGCGGTGAGGATCACCGCATCGAGGGTGAGGGCGGGATGGAGTTGCCAGCGCAGGCCGCCGACGATGGCCAGTTCCCTTCCTGCTTCGTCGGAGAGGCTGGCCTCCAGGATGCCGGCGAGGCGACCGGGATGACCGGCGGGCAGGGGTAGCCCGAGGCGGGCGGCGCCGTTGAGATACAGGTGGGGGGTGTCGCCGGCCTTGGAAAGCTCCGGGTTGAGGTTGAGGCGCAGGCGACCGCTGCGACCACTCCAGGCCAGCCCGGCGACGGCGTCGCTGCGTCCGGCGCCGGTGTCCAGGCCGAGACGTCCGTATACCGCCACCGCGCGACCGGCGGGATATTTGAATCCGAGGGCGTCGCGGGCGATCTGCCACTCTCCGGCGCGGCTGCCCACGCGCACCAGGCTGGGGGCGGTGCGGGTGGCGCCGCCGGTGCCGTTGATGAGGTCGATGTGGATGCGACCGGTGTCCGCGGTAGCGGCGGTCTCCTGGAGGAGGGCGCGCCCGGGTTCGGCCTGGAGGGGCAGGGCGAGGGCGAGGAGGAGGGCGGTCAGCCCAGATTGGAGAGGGCGGTGGCGGCGGCTTGCAGGTCGTCTTCGAATTGACACAGGGCCTCCCATTCCTTGTTCACTTGGCCGGCGTCCAGGCCGAGGGCGGCGAGGGCCGGGCCGTCGCTGTAACCGGCGTCGCCATCGCCGACCCCCAGGCGTTCCTTGACCACGCCGATGGCCACGTTGCACAGGTTGGCGTAGGTGTGCATTTCTCCCCGGTAGTGGGGCTCGTGATGGGCCTGGGCGGTGACCACCGTCGCCTGCGGCATGCGCCAGTGACGCAGGAGGCGGGCGCCGAGGTGGGCGTGGTCTTCGATGCCCAGGCGTTGTTCCAGGTCGCCCAGGGGGGTGTCTGGCTCGTTCTGGGCAAGGCGGTTGAGGGCCTTGAAGTCCTCTGGTTCCAGGTGCGCCAGAGCGAGCAGGCCGATATTGTGCAGCAGGCCGGCGAGGTAGGCCATGCCCGGTTTGGTGGCGCCGAAATCGGGGAGGGTGCCGGCCAGGCGATGCATGAGAGCGGCGGTGAAGACGGCGTGGCGCCAGAAGTCGTGCGCCCCCAGGGGGCCGTGGGCAGGCAGGTGGAAGACACTGCCGGCGGCAAGCCCGAGGGCCAGTTCGGTGACTTTGTTCACCCCCAGGCGCATGATCGCCTCGTGGATGGAGTGGACGCGCTCGCGCACCCCCAGCACGGGGGAGCTGGCATGACGCACCACGTGCGCGGCGAGGGCCGGGTCCAGCTCCACCCATTCGGCCACTTGCCGGGTCCCCACCGCGTCCTCGTCCATGGTGAGAAGCCGGCGAGCCACGTCAGGCAAAGGGGGTAGCCGGTCCAGATCCAGTCTCCGTGCCGCCATGTCGCCGCTCCTGGGGTCGCTCGGGTCGTCGTTCTATTTGTCGGGTGCAGGGGGCGCGGACTTGAGCGTTCAGCGGATCCAGAGGGTCTTGACGTTGACGAACTCGCGGATCCCCTCGCGCGCGAGCTCGCGCCCGTAACCGGAGACCTTGATACCGCCGAAGGGCAGGCGTGGATCGGATTTGACCATGCCGTTGACGAAGGCGCAGCCGCAGGCCATGCGCCGGGCAAAGGCCTCGCCGCGGGTGGCATCGCGGGTCCACACGCTACCGCCGAGGCCGAAGCGGGAGTCGTTGGCGATGCGCAGGGCGTCGTCCTCGTCGCGGGCGCGGATGACAATGGCCACGGGGCCGAACAGTTCTTCTTCGTAGGCGGCCATGCCCGGGCCCACGCGGTCGAGGATGGAGGGGGCGTAGAAGATACCCGGCCTAGATAAGGGACGGCAGCCGGTGAGGGGTACCGCGCCCTGGTCGATGGAGCGGGTCACTTGCTCGTGGAGCTCCGCACGCAGGTCCTTGCGGGCCATGGGGGCGAGGGTGGTGTCCGGGTCCATGGGGTCGCCGGGGCGCAGGGCTTCCACCGCCGCCTTGAAACGTTCCAGGAAGGCCTCGGCCACGGCCTCCACGAGGATGAAGCGCTTGGCGGCGATGCAGCTCTGGCCGGCGTTGAGGAAGCGGGAGGCGACCCCCTCCTGTACCGCCAGATCCAGGTCGGCGTCGTCGAGAACGACGAAGGCGTCGGAGCCGCCCAATTCCAGTACCGTCTTCTTGATCTGTGCCCCCGCCTCGGCGGCCACCCGCCGGCCCGCCGGTTCCGAGCCGGTGAGGGTGACGGCGTGCACGCGCGGATCGTCGATCACTCGCGCCACCTGATCGGCGCGGATCATGAGGGTGCGGAACACGCCGTCCGGGAAGCCCGCCTCGCGGAACACCGATTCGATGGCCAGGGCGCAACGGGGGACGTTGGAGGCGTGCTTGAGGACGCCGGTGTTACCGGCCACCAGGGCCGGAGCGGCGAAGCGGAAGACCTGCCAGAGGGGGAAGTTCCAGGGCATCACCGCGAGCACCGTGCCCAGGGGCTGGAAGGCCACCAGGGAACGCCCGGCGTCGGATTCGCGCACCTCGTCGGCGAGGAAGCCAGGACCCTCCTGGGCATAGAACTCGCACACCCAGGCACATTTCTCCACTTCCGCCTGGGCCTCTTTGTACAGCTTGCCCATCTCCTCGGTGATGAGGCGGGCCAGCTCGTCGCGTCGCCCACGCAGCACCTCGCCCGCCCGCGCCATGAGTTTGGTGCGCCGTTGGATAGGGGTCTCCATCCAAGCAGGTGTGACCTGGGCCACTTCTTGCAAAGCCGCGTCCAGCGCGGCCTCGTCCCAGGCTGGTTGTTGGAAGACGGTTTCGCCGGTGGCGGGGTTGACGGATCGGAAGGCCATGACTCACCTCGTCACAGAGTTGGAGTTGGGGCTAGAATGAAGCGGATGCTCGCGCAGGGAACTTGAGGAGTATGGCACGGAACCGCATGGGGGGAATCCTTCTCCTGTTCGCCTGGGCGCTGGCGTGTGTCGCCGTCGCCGCCGAGCCGGATCCTTACGCAGAAGAGCGACGCGTTTTTCAACAAGCCGAGGCGGCCCTCAAGCGCGGGCACCTGCGCACCTACCGCCGTCTGCTCCAACAAATCGAAACCTATCCACTCGCGCCTTACTTGGAATACGAGCGCCTGCGTCGTTGGATGCGGCGCGTGAGCGACAGCGAGATCCGTACTTTCCTCGCCCGTCACGGTGAACTGCCCATCGCCGATCGCTTGCGTGCCCGTTGGCTCAAGCGCCTCGCCCGCCAGGGGCGTTGGGAGGTGTTCCTGGAGAATTACCAGCCGGTGGGTGGCACCACCCTACGCTGCCTCGAGGCCCGTGCCCTGTTCGAGACCGGTCGCACCCGCGAGGCGATGGATCGGGCCGAACGGCTGTGGTTGGTGGGGCGCTCCCAGCCACGCGCCTGCGATCCGGTTTTCGAACGCTGGGCCGAGTACGGCGGGCGCACGCGGGAGGCGGTGTGGGCGCGTATCCGCCTGGTCATGCAAAATGGTCGGACTTCCCTGGCCCGCTATTTGGCCAAGTCCTTGCCGGACGCGGACCAGCGCTGGGTACGGCGCTGGATTCGCATGCGGCGTGCCCCCGCCGAGGCTCTCCACCACCACGAATACCGGCGTGACCTGCCCCTGGCACGGGAGATCGTCCGTTACGGAGTCAAGCGTCTGGCCCGGCGCGACCCACAGGCTGCTTACGACTTCTGGTCCGGCGTGCGCGAGGTGCACCGGGCCGAGGACGGTGCGGAGGTGGTCGCGGAAGTGGATCGCTACATCGCCTTGCGCGCAGCCTACCGAGGCTTGCCCCAGGCCCTCGCCTGGCTGGCGGCGGTCCCCAACGCGGATGCGCGCGTGCGCGAATGGCGGGTGCGGTCCGCTCTCGCCCGACAGGACTGGGATGCCGCCCTGGCCTGGATCGAGGCCCTGCCTCCCGACGAGCGGGACGGCGAGCGTTGGCGCTACTGGCGGGCACGGATCCTGGAGGCCCGCGCAGGGCGCCTCCCGGCCCTGGAGTCGGCGGCGCGACGGGAATTCACACGTCTCTCCAGAGAACGCGGCTATTACGGTTTCCTGGCCGCCGACCGTCTGGGGCGCGCTTACCCCATCCGCTCCGACCGGCTCACCTTCAGTGATGGAGAACTGGCGGCCGTCGCCCGGCGACCGGGCATCGTCCGTGCCCGCGAGTTGTATCGTCTGGGACGGCTCGCTGACGCCCGTCGCGAGTGGAACGCCGCCATCGCCGATTTGGACGAGCGGGGCCTGCGCATGGCGGCGGTCCTGGCCAGCCGCTGGGGTTGGCACGACCGTGCCATCCTCACCGTCGCCCGCAGCGACCATTTCGACGATCTGGACCTGCGCTTCCCTTTGGTGTACCGCGAGCAGGTCCTCGCCCAGGCGCGCCAGCTTCGCATCGACCCGGCCTGGGTGTACGGCGTCATCCGCCAGGAGAGCGTATACATGGCCGATGCGCGTTCCCACGCCGGCGCGCTGGGCCTGATGCAGGTCATGCCCAGCACTGGCCGCCTCACCGCGCGCCTCATCAACACCCGCCTGCGCTCCAGTCGCGAATTGCTGGACGTGGACAAGAACATCCGCATCGGTACCGCCTACCTGCAACGCATGCGAGACACCTTCGGCGGCAATCTGGTAGCGGCTACCGCCGCGTACAACGCCGGTCCGCAGCGGGTGCGTCAGTGGCTGCCAGAACAGCCCCTGGCGGCCGATCTGTGGGTGGAGACCATTCCCTACAATGAAACCCGCCACTACGTGCAGCGGGTGATGGCCTACACCGTCATCTTCGACCACCGCCTGGACGGGCGCGTCGATCCATTGCGCCGGCGCATGCCACCCGTGGCCGCCCCCGACGCGGGTTGAGACGGGCCACGGCTGGCTATAATGCGGATCCTCAATACCAAACGGAAAAGGAATCACATGATCATTCGACGGGTGACCGTATTGGGAGGGAGCGGCTTCATCGGCCGCCACATCGTCCACGATCTGGTCGCTGCGGGGTTCGCCGTGCGTGTCCCCAGCGCCCATCCCGATCTGCACAAGGACCTGCGCATTCTCCCCGGGGTGGATCTGATCGAAGCGGACGTCCACGACGACGCCCAGCTCTCGGGTGTCATTGAGGGGGCGGACGCGGTCATCAACCTGGTGGGCATCCTCAACGAGGACCGCCACGCCCGCTTCGAGGACGTGCACGTGCGCCTGCCCCAGCGGGTGGTGGACCAATGCCGGGCCCACGGCGTGCGCCGCCTGCTGCACATGAGCGCCCTGCGCGCCGCCCCCGATGCCCCCAGCCGCTATCTGCGCAGCAAGGCCGAGGGCGAGGCGGCGGTGATGGCGGCCGAAAGCCCGGACCTGCACGTCACCGCCTTCCGCCCCTCGGTGGTGTTCGGCTACGACGACCACTTCATCAACAAATTCCACCGGCTCCTCAAAAT
>WFVN01000137.1 GCA_015491615.1 Gammaproteobacteria bacterium | reverse complement strand
GTCCCCCGGCCAGTGCCTGGACGGCTACCGCATCCAGAAAGAGCTGCACGCCAGCCACCGCACCCATGTCTATCTGGCGGTGGAGGAAGCCAGTGGCCGCCAGGTGGTATTCAAGGCGCCGTCGGTGAATTTCGAGGACGACGCCGAGTACATCGACGCCTTCCTGCACGAGGAATGGGCCGGGCGGCGCATCGACAACCCGCATGTGGTGAAGGTCCTCGAGCCGCCCACACAGCGCAGCCGTCTCTACTACGTCACCGAGTACGTGCGCGGCCAGACCCTGCGCCAATGGATGAACGACCACCCCCGGCCGTCCCTGCTGGAAGTGCGCGAGCTGGTGGAACAGATGGCCGCCGGCCTACGCGCCTTCCACCGCCTGGAGATGATCCACCAGGACCTCAAGCCGGAGAACGTCCTCATCGACACCGAGGGCACGGTGAAACTGGTGGACTTTGGCTCCACCCGCATCGCCGGCATCGAGGAAATCGCCAAACCGGTGCGCCGCGACCACCCCCTGGGCACGGAGAGTTACGTGGCCCCGGAATACCTCCAGGGCTACCCCGGCTCCTCCGTCTCCGACCTGTTCTCCCTGGGAGTGATCGCCTACGAGATGCTCACCGGCCGCCTGCCCTACGACCGGGTGCTCAAGCCCGGCAACCTGAAGCAGGTGCGCTACCAGAGCGCCAGCCAGTTCAATCCGGAAGTGCCCGCGTGGATGGACGGCGCCCTGCGCAAGGCCGTGCACATCGACCCGCGCCGGCGCTACCAGCACCTGTCGGAGTTCGTCCACGACCTCAGCCACCCCAACCCGGAACTGGTCAAGGACGCCCAGGCGCCCCTCATCGAGCGCGATCCGGTGAAGTTCTGGCGCGGCCTATCCGCCCTCCTGCTGCTGGCGAATCTGGTCCTGCTGGCCCTGCTGCTGGGAGGCTGAGTCAGGCGAGGCGCGCGGCGATGGCGTCCATCTCCCGCGCCAGGCGCAGGTCCCGGTCGGTGATGGCGCCCACCTCGTGGGTGACGAGTTCCACCCGCACCCGGCCGTAGGCGTTGCACCAGTCCGGGTGGTGGCCCAGGGACTCGGCCACCAGGGCCGCCTGGGTCATGAAGCCGAAGGCGCGGACGAAGTCGGGGAAGCGGAACTCGCGCCACAGGCGACCGTTTTCCACCTGCCACTCGGGCAGCTCCGTCAGGGCCCGATTCAGGGCCTCGGCATCGAGGATGCGTGCGTCGTTCAAATCCATACTCCCGTATTTTCGCGGGAGTATGGACCGGAAGGGAACGGACCGCTAGTCCTTGGCCGGCTCGAAGGGGTCGGAGAGGATGTCCTGCATGGAGGCGCCGGCGAGGAAGACCTGCCGCTGGGCGGCCTTGACCATGTCCGGGTTGCCGCACAGGAACACCCGCCAACCCTTCAGGTCGGGGTGTTCGGCGAGGGCCACCTCGTTGGGGCGCCCGGCGGTGACGCCCTCCGGCGGCTCCCCCTGGGACAGGCAGGGCCGGTAGTGGACATTGTCGTGGGCATCGGCGAGGCGCTGCAGCTCGTCGCGCAGATACAGACCCTCGGCCACGCGCGAACCATGGTAGAGCCAGATGGGACCGGTATGGCCCTGCTTCAGGGCGTCGCGGAGGATGCCGTACAAAGGCGCTAGACCGGTGCCGGTGGCGATCATGAGCAGGGGCTGCTCCGGGCGACCGGGGACGTAGAACATCTTGCCCTGGGGACGGCTGATCTCCACCGCCTCGCCCACCTGCAGCTCGTCGAACACCCAACCGCTCATCTTGCCGCCGGGGACGCGGGCGATGTGCAGCTCCACGAAACCCTCGTCGGGGAGGCTGGCGATGGAGTAGCTGCGGGTGAGATCACCGTGGAACAGGTTGAGGAATTGGCCGGCATGCCAGTCGTACTTCTTCTTGGGCTTCAGGCGCAGACGCACGATGAAGGGGGCCAGCGGATCCTTCTCCAGGACCTCGGCGGGGACGCGCACCCGGGCCGCATCCGGCAGGGCCACGGTGAGGTCGTCGGTGGGCGTGGTGATGCAGGCGAGAAAGAACTTCTGCATCACCAGGGTCTCCTTGAGGCCGCTCTGCCCCTCCGGGGGCACCTCCCCCTCCAGGGCCTGCATGAGGCAAGTCTGGCAGATACCGGCGCGGCAGGAATTGGGGACGGAGACACCGTGGCGCTCCAGACACTCCAACACCGTCTCGCCCGGTTCACAGGCGTACTCGTCGTCCTCGTAGCGAATCATGACCACGATGTCGTTCTCCCCTTTCGAGTGTGTGAATGAATTCAGCGCCCCAGGACGTCGCGACGGACGCCTTCCAGGATGCGGGCGCAGCGCGCGACCCGATCCATGGGCAGCCCCCGGGCCTCCAGACTGGCACAGAAATGATACATCAGGGCATCGAAGTCTTCGTCGCCCAGGCCCCGCCGGACGAGGGCGACATGGGCCTCGCGCAGGCGTCCGGGCGATACCGGCTCGCCGGCGAGCAAACGGGCCAGCTCGGGCGCTACGCGCACGGCCAGGGCGGCGCTGTCCACCCCGGCGAACCAGCCCCCCAGGCGCTCATCGGCCTGGCTGCGCCGTAGGCACTCCCCCACCAGCACCACCAGGCCCGCTTCACCGCCCAGGGTTTGCAAGTCCACCGGCATGGACACCTCGCCAAACACCACCACAACGACTACAATTGATGTATCAAGAATACATTTTTTTGTTTCGAAGGGCCCTTGTCAAGCACGGTGACTTGAACGAGCGATGGCATTACCATGTTCGCCATAACGATAAACAACACGTCGCAAACGACCATGGGCGAGGGGCGGCCATGCAACTGACGCTTTACACCGACTACTCCCTACGGGTACTGCTCTACCTGGCACAGAAAAAGGACGGGCCGGCGACCATCAGCGAGATCGCCGATTTCTACGGCATCTCCCGCAACCACTTGGTGAAGGTGGTGCACCACCTGGGCACCATCGGCCTCCTCCACACCACTCGCGGCAAGGGTGGGGGGGTGCGCCTGGCCAAGCCGCCGCAGGATATCCGCATCGGCGAAGTGGTACGCGCCACCGAGCCCCATTTCCATCTGGTGGAATGCTTCGACCCCGATGCTCCCACTTGCTCGGTGCTGAACGACTGTCGCCTCAAGGGCGTGCTGCGAGAGGCCACCCACGCCTTCTTCCAGGTCCTGGACGACTACACTCTGGCGGACATGTTGGCGGACACGCCCACTACCACGATCACCATCCCCGTCAGCCGGATCCAGCGCAGTTGAGCCCCTGGCCGGGGCAGTCCGCCCCGGCCAGGTGGCGCTCCAGGAGGTCCTGGAAGTTGCGGATGCGCTGCACGTAGATGACCGGCTCCCATCCCCGTGCGTAACCATATTTCAGGGTCCGGTAGTAGCGTTTTTTGGCCAGTAGGGGCAGGACCTCCTGCAGTTCGTGCCAACGGTAGGGGTCCTTGCCCAGACGCCGCGCCAGCGTCCAGGCGTCTCGCAGGTGACCGTACCCCACGTTGTAGGCGGCCAGGGCCATCCAGGTGCGATCCGGCTCGGCGATCTGGTCCGGCAACCGGTCACGCAGGCGCGCCAGGTAGCGGGCTCCGCCGTCGATGCTGGCACGGGCGTCGAGGCGGCTGCGGATGCCCAACTCCCGAGCCGTGGTGAGAGTGAGCATCATGATGCCGCGTACCCCGGTGGGGCTACGGGCAAGACGATCCCAATGGGATTCCTGATAAGCCTGGGCAGCGAGCAGAGTCCATGGGATACCGTACTTCTCCCCCGCCGCCTCGAACCACGGTCGATAACGGGGGAGGCGTTTACGCGCGCGGGCGAGAAAACGTTTCACGTCCACGTAGTCGAAGACGGTGACATGGCCGTAGTAGCGTTCCATCACCGTGTCCAGGGCGCCCAGTGCCCGGAAATGGTCGAACCAGTCGATCACCGCCGCCTGCAGATCCGCCGCGCCGGCAGGCATCACCCAGGCGAGGGCCTGTTCCTCGCTCAGATCGAAGGCCACCACCAGCTCAGGATAGTAGCGCCGGTTGATGGCAACGATGTTGGAATCGGCCACGGTGCAATCGATTTCCCGCCGCCACACCTGGGCGAGCAGGGTTTCGCTATCCTCCTCCGGGTCTTCCCGCCAGACCAGCCCGGGCACGGCCTCCGTCAACTGTGCCAGGCGCTCGACGTAACTGGAGCGGGACGGCACCACCAGGCGCACCGAGGACAGTTCCGCCGGGCTACGGGGACGAGGGCCGCCCCGTCGGCACACCACCTGCTGTCGTACCCCTTGGTAGGTGGGACCGAACAGGTAACGGCCGGCACGCGCCGGGGTATGGGTGATGCCGGCCGCCAACAGGTCCACCTCGCCCGCGTCCAGGGCCCGGAACAATTCCCCCAGGGAATCTTTCACCACCAGTCGAGGGGTGACCTCGAGGCGACGGGCGAAATCCCGCACCATCTCCCACTCCGGCCCCGCCGGCCGGCCCTGCCGGTCGATGTAGTAGGTGGTAGGGGCGTTGCGGGTGCCCACCAAGAGCTCCCCCCGCGCCTGGATGCGCTCCAATGGTCCGGTGTCGTCACCCAGGCAACCGCCGAGACCGATCACCAGGAGAGGCAGCGACGACCAGCGCCAAATTGTTCTCGCCATGGTTCCAGTATATCCCGAAACCCTGGCCCGACTGGCCGGGCACGGGTATCATGTCCGCCCTTCGGCGCTCGGCCCTGGACCGGCGCCCGGTTCCGGACATCCATTCAGGGGAGGAGGAGATGAGCGGACACCGCTGGAGCGTGGTGGGTTTCCTGGACTACGGCGATCACGGGCGCGTGGTGCGCCTGATCCACGAGGACGGCCGCACCCAGCGCCGGGAGATCCCGGTAGGCGAGGCCTCCGGCCTGCCCCTCATGTCCCGCCCGGTGTTCCTGGGCCTCACCGCCGGAGACGACGTGATCCTCCTCGACCCCCATGGCGACACCGTCTCGGTGCAGGAGACCTGTCCCGCCGATGCCCTGCCCGCCTACGCCTACCCGGAGGCGGGGACGGACCGCATCTGGTTCATGAACGAGGGCGACAAGAAGACCGGCACCGATCCGGTGCGCTGCGGCGACGACGCCTCCTCGGTGACCATCCTCCATCGCTGCCCCGGCCAGCGGTCACCGGCCCGTGTCCTGCGCTCGGTGTGCGTGGGGCGCGGCCACCACGTCACCACCTTCGTTCCCGGCGAACGCCCCCTGGCCTTCGTCAGCAACCTCCTGGACGGCACCCTCTCGGTGCTGGAGAACGACGGCCGCGACTTCCCCCTGGTGGGCACCATCAACCTGTTCGAGGCGGACAAGGAAGACGACGACGTCCCCACCCTCCCCAACCACGCCTTCCCCCACGGCATGGCCTGGTCTCCGGTGACCCGGCGCCTCTACAACCTCAACAACGGCTACGCCACCATCGCCGTCATCGACCCGGCCACCCTCGCCATCGAGGACCGCATTCCCCTGCCGGTGGCCAGCAACATCCTCCTCCACCCGGCGGGGCGCCACCTGGTGGGCAAGGGGGCCGATCGCAAGCGCGACCCGGAACACGTCGTCGGCCGCCTGGCCGTGGTGGACCTGGCCGCGGGCAAAGTGGCGCACACCCTGGACCTGCCCGACATCTACCCCAGCACCTACCGCTTCAGTCCCGACGGCCGGCGCCTGTTCGTCACCACCGCCGCCACCGGCAAGGGGGCACAGCGCGAGCACCTGCACATCGACCGCCTGCTGGTCTTCGACAGCAGCGACCTGCCGCGCCTGGAACCCGTCGCCGAGGTGACCATCGGCCGCGCCGACTGTGGCCGCCGTCCCCTGGGCTACCTGGCCGACGAGGCCGGCGCGGTGACGCGCCTGTTCCTGCCCAACCCCAGCGACGGCACCCTCAGCGTCCTCGACGGCGACCTGAACACCCTGGAAACGGTGGAACTGGGCGCGCCGGGCATGCGCGAGTTCCTGTTCTCCTTCTGGGACGGCGCCATCGAGGCCTGCTGAAGCGGCAAGTAACGAAAACGCCCGGCGCGAGGCCGGGCGTCGTCGGTCGGGCGGGCGTCACTGGGGCCAGCGCCAACGCCAGTAACGCTGCTGGTACATGGCCCGCTGGCGGTCGTTCAGGAGCTTCCACACCTCGTTGCGCGCGGCCACGCTCTTTTCGATCATTTGCTGCTTGAGGTCGAAGATCTTGCCGTACACTCGCCCCACGGCCTGCGGATCCGGGGTGGGGTCCTGGTAGAGATCCCACAGCTCGTCCTCCAGTTCGGCCACCTTCTGCATGGTCTGGAAACGAGCCGAACGCCAGTCTTTGTAGATCTCGCGGACCTTCTTGCGCTGCTCGGGGGAAAGCCCCACCGACCACACCGCCATGAAGGGGTCTCCCGGCCCCATCATCATGTGGCCCATCGACATGGGGCCCATCCCCCCCATCCCGTGATGCATCATCGGACCGGAACCCATCATGCCGCCCATCGACATGGGCTTGCCATGGTGCTCTTCCCAATCCGCCTGCACGGCCCCCGCGCATGCTAGACTAAGCGCCAAAAATACCGTTCCCAATCCCTTTTTCGTCTTCATATCGAGCACCTCCTTTGTTTGACTCGGACGCCCTCAGTGTAGGCCATTCGCCGGCCCCGTCCAGCGCCACGGGCGCCCTGGAGAAGATGGCCGCCGCCCTCGGCGACGGTCTCGCCGAATATCGTCTCCCCGTGGGCGGCGCCGAACTGCCCATCGGTCCAGGGCGTTTCCTGCGCCTGCGCGCCCACGGCGAGGTCCACTGCCTGGCCTGCGGGCGGGTGAGCAAGAAGAGCTACGGACAGGGCCACTGCTACCCATGCAGCCAGCGCCTGGCCCGTTGCGACCTGTGCATCGTGCGCCCGGAGACCTGCCACTTCCAGGCCGGCACCTGCCGCGAGCCCGACTGGGCCAAGGCCCATTGCTTCACCGACCACGTGGTGTACCTGGCCAACGCCTCCGGCCTGAAGGTGGGCATCACCCGCGCGAGCCAAATTCCCACCCGCTGGATCGACCAGGGGGCGGTGCAGGCCCTGCCCGTCCTCCACGCCCGCGACCGCCACGCGGCGGGGCTGGCCGAGGTGGCCCTGAAGGCGCACGTGGCCGACCGCACCGACTGGCGCGCCATGCTGCGCGCCGATCCCGAGCCCCGGGACCTGGCCGCCGAGGCGGCGCGTCTGCTGGACCTGGCCGCCAAGGCCCTGGCCCCCCTGCGCGCGGACGGCGCCGTGCGCCCGGTGGAGGGGACCACGGAGACCCGCATCCGCTATCCGGTGGCACGCCACCCCGAAAAGATCCGCCCCCTCAATCTGGACAAGACCCCGGAGATCGCCGGCGAGATCCTGGGCATCAAGGGGCAGTACCTCATCCTCGAGGCGGGAGTGCTCAACATCCGCAAGTTCGGTGGTTATTTCGTGGACGTGGAGATCGACTGATGGATCCGGAATTCTGGCTGCAACGCTGGCGCGAGGGCCTCATCGGCTTTCACCAGGACGACTTCAACCCCTACCTGCTGCGCCACTGGGCCAGCCTCGAACCGCGCCCCGGCGAGGGCGTGCTGGTGCCCCTGGCGGGCAAGTCCAAGGACATGCTGTGGCTGCGCGACCAGGGTCACCGGGTCCTGGGGGTGGAGATCAGCCCCCTGGCGGTGCGCGCTTTCTTCGAGGAGAACGGCCTGGAATGCCAGTGCCGCGAGACGGGTGATTTCGTCTGCCACAGCGGCGCCGCCATCGACCTGTGGTGCGGCGACTTCTTCCACCTGCGCCCCGAAGACACGGGCGACATCCGCCTGGCCTACGACCGCGCCGCCCTGGTGGCCCTGCCGCCGGACCTGCGCCGGCGCTACGCCGAACACATGAAGGCCCTCCTCGCCGCCCCCGACGCGGCCATCCTTCTGGTGACCATGGACTACCCCCAGACGCAAATGGACGGGCCGCCCTTCTCGGTCACCGAGGCGGAGGTGCGGGATCTGTACGAGCCCGAGTTCCAGGTCACCCACCTGGAGACCTTCGACGCCCTGGCCGCCTACCCCAAGTTCGCCGAACGGGGACTCACCCGCCTGGAGGAACGGGTGTACCACCTCAACCGGCGCGGCTGAACCAGTCCGCGAGGCGCCCCAGGAGGGCCTTGGGCAGACGCCCCGGCTTGCGCGGCGGCTGGTACTTCAGGGCCAGGAGGGTGTGGCTGTCGCGGCGCTGCAGCAGAAAGTCGTCGGAGGTGCCCAGCTCGTCCACCAGACCCAGCTCGACGGCCTGCTCCCCCAGCCAGGCCTCGCCGGTGGCCACCCGCTCCAGGTCCAGCCCGGGACGGTGACGGGAGACAAAGCCCTTGAACAGCTCGTGCACCGCTTCCAGCTCCTGCTGGAACTTGGCCTTGGCCGCCGGGGTGTTCTCCCCGAAGACGGTCACCGTGCGCTTGTACTCCCCGGCGGTGAACTGCTCGAAGTCGATGTCGCGCCGTTCCAGGAAGCGGTGCAGGTTGGGCACCTGGGCGACCACGCCGATGGAACCGAGGACGGCGAAGGGGGCAGCGAGGATGCGCCGGCCCACGCAGGCCATCATATAGCCGCCGCTGGCGGCCACCTTGTCCACCGCCACCGTGAGGGGAACGTCGGCGGCGCGCAGGCGCTCCAATTGGGAGGCGGCGAGGCCATAGGCGTGCACCAGGCCGCCGCCACTCTCCAGGCGCAGCAGCACCTCGTCCCCCGGTTTGGCTGCCAGCAGCACCGCGCTCACCTCTTCGCGCAGGGCCTCCACGGCACTGGCGCGCATGTCACCGTCGAAATCCAACACGAAAATGCGGGGCCGGCCCCGCTCGCGCGCCTCGCGTCCCTTCTCCCGCGCCCTGGATTCGCGCCAGCGGTTACAACGCTCGCGCCAGCCATGTACCGGCGCCTGGGGCTCGGCCAGGGCCTCGGCCAGGCGCCGGTAGTGACGGTTCAGGGGGCGCACCTCCAGGCGCCCGCCCGCGCGCCGCTCCGAACGCACGAGGCGCGCCAGTGCCGCCACCAGCACGAGGATCAAGACGGTCACGGTGACCGCCTTGGCCAGGAAGAGAAAATACGCCGCGGTGTAGTCCATCACGCCCTCCGGCAGCCGTTGCACCTTGGGCTACACTCTACACGAAACCCACCCTTCCACAGGAGGCCCGCCATGATCGACGACGACATCGAAGACCGACCCACCGCCGCCGAGCTGGACATCGAGCCGGTGGAAGACCAGTGGTACCGGCACCTGGACAAGGGGCAGGAATTCATGGTCCTGGCGTTGAATCCGGACGACGGCACGGTGGAGATCCAGCACTTCGACGGCGACGTGGAGGAAATCGACCTGGAGGACTGGTACGCCCTTCCTCTGGAACCCATCGAACCGCCGGAGAACTGGACCGGTCCCTTCGACGACGTGGAACCGGACGACCTGGACTACGACGACACGGCCATGACAGAGGATGAGTGGGCCGAGCCCCTCAACGAAATCCCGACGGAGGAAACACCCGGCGAGTGAGCCTCGCCAGGTCCTCGGCCACCTCGCGCCCGTGGCGGCGGGGGTTGGGCCGCCTATAGACGCGGGCGATGCGCCCTTCGGGATCGATGAGAAAGCTGCGCCGGCGCGTCAGACGCCACGGCCCGAGGCGCCAGAGGGCGCCGTAGACGGCGGCCACGGTGCCGTCGTCGCAGAGGAGCGGGAAGGGCAGGCCCAGGCGGCGGGCGAAACGCCGATGACGCGCCGGCGGATCCCGGCTCACCCCCAGCACCGCCGCCCCCAGATCCGGCCAGGCGTCCCGCAGGGCGCAGGCCTCCAGGGTGCAGCCGGGGGTGAAGTCGCGCGGATAGAAGTACAGCAGCAACCAGCGCCCCCGGTAGTCCGCCAAGCGATGGAGGCGCCCCTCGGCGTCGGCCAAGGCGAACGCCGGCGCCGCCTCGCCCACCGCCGGCCTGTTCAGCCGGCCCCCTCCTGGATTTCCCGCAGGCGCTCCAGCACCGCCTGGGCGTGCCCCTTGGCAGTGACCCCTTCCCATTTCTCGGCGATGCGCCCTTCGGGGTCGATGAGGAAGGTACTGCGGGCGACGGTGCGGCGCCCGTCGTCGCGCTCGCGCCACACCCCGTAGGCCTCGGCCACCTCGCCGTCCATGTCCGCCAACAGGCGCACGCTGAGACCGTGCTTGTCGCGGAAATCCGCGTGGCTGATGCAGTCATCGGGGCTCACCCCCACCACCTGCGCGCCGAGGGCGGCGAAGGCATCCTCCAGGGCGCTGAACTCCACCGCCTCCAGGGTGCAGCCGGGGGTGTCGTCCTTGGGATAGAAATAGAGCACCAACCAGCGTCCCCGGTAGTCTTCCAGGGAGGCCATCTCCATGTCGGCGTCGGGCAGGGAAAAATGAGGTGCGCGGTCACCTACTTCGGGCATGGGTTACCTCGATAGTGGGAAATCGTTGCTGCGAAGGCGGATTTTTAGACCAGCCCCGGAGCCTTGTCCACTGAATTTTCCCGCGCCCCTCCCTCATTTGGGCACGGATGTTCACATGGCGTTTCGCCTTCCTCCGATAACTTCTTGACCCCTCGGATCCTTCGTCGCTTATCCACAAAACCTGTGGATAAGTTTGTGGACTTTTTGGGGGAAAGGCGCTGGAAAGGGCGCCCCATGGGCCACCCCGTTGGATCGATCGTCATTTGCCCATCAGCCATCTCATTGATTTCCTTAAACATGCCTCCCGCGCCGCGGAATCGGGGGAGAAAGACTCCTGCCTCCTTGACAAGGTCGGGCGTGCTGTGAAAAACGCTGATCCTGAGCGTCGAATTATTGACGAATCAGAGGCCCAGCACCTGGGCGAGGGCCGCTTCGAAGGCCCGGCCGTCCTGGTAGTAGGCGTTGAAACGGATGACGCCCTGGGCGTCCACCACCACCACGTTGCCCATGGCCCCGTGCAGGCGCTGGAAGAGGGTGCCGTCGGCGTCCAGCACCGGCTCCAGGTCGCTGCCCAGGTAGCCGTTGGCCTGTGCCGCCTGGCGCATGGCCCGCCAGTCGCCGGAGACGTAGTCCACCAGGAAATAGCGCACCCGGGCGGTGCCGTAGGTGGGTACCACGGTGTTGTGGAGGTGGTCGCTGTGGGCCAGGCACACCGGGCACCACATGGTGAAGTAGAGGACGATGGCCTCGGGGGGCCGGGGGACGCCGAGCACGTCGTCGAGGGTGAGGGCGTTGCCGTCCACGTCCAGCAGGCGCGCGGCGCGGGTAGCCGCGTCCAAGGGGTTGCCGGGCATGTAGGCGCCGGTGGACTGGGCGCGGCGGTCTGCTCCGGAGGGCAGCAGGTCGTCGGTCATCCCCCCGCAGCCGCCGAGGACGAGGACCAGGAGGAGCAGGGAGGCGCCGATGCAGCGGTCAAAGGAACAGGACATGGGAGACCCCCAGGGTGATGGTGTCGGTGGTGGGGAAGTTGGCCCCCCAGCCATCGCCACGCAGGGCGTGCGCCCAGCTCCCGCGCAGCACCCAGTCGCGCTTCACCGGGCTGTAGGCGAGGGACAGGGTGGTGCCGCGCCGGCGCAGACCGGTAGTGGGGTCGAGAGCGCCGTCCACCCGCGCCTGGCCCTCGCGCAGATCGACGAAGGCGCCGGTGAGGGTGAGCTGGGCAAGGTTGGGGAGGCTCCAGATGTAACCCAGGGAGGCACTGAGGCTGCGCCGGTCTCCGAGGCGCAACCGGTAGGGTTCCACGTAGATGCCGTACTGGCGGTTCACCGGCCGCTCCAAGTGACGCCCGTAGGTGAGGCGCACGGCGACGCTCCACGGGTAGACGGTCTTCTCCACGTCGAGGACGGCGTCCAGGCGGTAGAACCCCCGGCCGGTGATGGCGAAGTTGTCGCCCACCTCGTCGTAGGGGGAGATGCCGGTGGGCACGGTGAGGGCGCCGCCCAGGTAGATGGAGGGCTTGAGGTCCCGCCAGCGGCGCACCCTGTACACGCAGGTGGCCTCGTCGAAGGTCTCGTACCACACCCCAAGGGCGGCGTCGCCCGGGCCCTGGCTGTCCGCCGTGCGACCGCTGTAGCGGTTGCGGTTCCACACGTAGGGCAGCACCGCGTAGCCCTGCCAGCGGTCGGCCAGGCGACGGGCGATGCCGGGGCTCAAGCGATACTGGTGAAGACTGGAGCCGGGCGGATCGGGGACCCAGCGCCCGTCTTGGGACCAGAAACCGTGGTAGGTCTCGGCGGCGGCGGCCAGGTCGAACAGGGCACGCCCGTCCTTGGGCAGCACCAAGGACCCACCACCCCCGCCGCCGCAGCAGGAGGCGCCCCAGGCGGCGCCCCCCGCGAGGGCGAGGAGAAAGGCGAGGATGCGTCGGGCCATCACGGGGCGACGAAGCTGAGGGTGGGTGGATTGCCGTTGGCGGTCATGGTGAGGCCATCCACCACCAGCTCCACCTGTACGTCGGCGCGTTCTCCGGTGGTGAGACCGGCCAGATCGCCGCTGTAGCGCCCCTCCCCGTCATGGGTGAGATCCACCCAGGTGGTGCCGCCGTCGGTGGAGGCGCGCACGCTCACCGTGCCGAGGAAGGTGGCGGTACCCTTCTCGTCGTGGAGCTCGGTCTCCCCCGCCACCACCTCGGGGAAGACCATGTGCATCATGCTCGAGCCGTTCATCTGCATCATCGTCATGTCCTGGGTGGAGACGAAAACGGTGAGGCGATGGCCGCCGGTGGCATTGGGCCGCACGGCGTGCAGCCAGACGGTGTAAGGGCGAGAGATGGCTAGGCCATCCATGTTTTTGGTCCGATCCTGATCGTTGCTGGCGCGGGCGGAGAAGACGTCCGGCGCCGGTACGGACTGCACCTGGGGCTGGAAGTGGGCGACGAGGGTGTTGCCGGCGTCGGTCACCAGCACCTGGTAGTCCCAGTCGCCCATCATGTCGCCGGAGGGCATGGAGTAGTAGGCCACCAGGTCGTAGAGGCCGTTGGCCGGGTCGGAGCTGTCCTCCGGCTCGTGGGCATGGGGGGTGCCGTGGTCGTGGCCGCTGTTCATGTGCATCAGCGGGTGATGGGAGACATCCGAGACGACCGGGTCACTGCCGATGTCGATGGGCTGCCCGTCGGCATCGGTGAGGCGCACCCGGTGGGTCACCCGGGCGGTGTAGAAACCCGCCTTGAAGGGCGGCACGGCCACCGTTTCCAGGCCCACACACAGGGTGCGCCCGTCGGAGGCGTGGAGGACCTGTTGGCCGTCGGCACAGGCGGCCTGATCAGTGGAGGAACTGTCGAACAGACAGCCGGAGAGACCCAGGGAGACCAGGGGCAAAAGAACAAGGGCGTTGCGCACGAAATCACCTCTTCGTTGTATTGGAAAGACGCGCGCAACCGAGTCAAAAAGCGGGCCAACCCTCAGATCATTGATTTGAAATCGGTTTTACCATCGATAAAGACACTCGCCGGGTGAAATGCCGCACCCCGCTGCGGCATTTCACTCACTCGCGGCGTGCAGCTTCGCCTGGATGAAGACCCGGTGGGGCAGGTGCAGCAGCTCAGTGAGCTTGCGGATGACATACTCCTCGTGCTTGTCCAGGCGCCCGTCGGCGAAAGCCACCCGCCACAGCATCTCCACCAGGCGCGCCTTCTCCTCCGGGGTGAAGCGCTCGTTGATCAGGCGGGTGAACTGGTACTGGTCCACCGCCTCGGCCACCTCCCGCTCCGCCAGGGCGAGTAATTCCTCCAACTGCTCGCCGGGGAGGGCGAAGGTCTGCGCCATGGCCTCCAACACCGTGCGGCGCTCGGCTTCGCTCACCTCGCCATCGATGCGCATCACCTCCACCAGCAGGGCGCAGGCGGCCAGGGGCAGCTTGTCATCCTGTGATTGTGCGGGCACATTGCGGTCGAACCAGGCACGGATCGCCTCGAACATGGACCGTTCTCCTTCGCAAAGGGCAGGGATGGGCGCCGGCCGCTACAAACCCCGGGCCGGCTGCCGAACTATACGCCAGATGAACCGGACCCGACCATGCATCGCCCTCCTCCTCGCCCTGTGGCTGGCGACGGGCGCCGCCGTGGGCGCCCCCCTGGCGGCGCGCCTCGCCGCCGGGCTGGAGGATCCGGCCATCGCCCGCCAAGTGAGCGAGCTGGACTGGCCCGCCCTGCGCCGAGTCTATTC
>WFVN01000136.1 GCA_015491615.1 Gammaproteobacteria bacterium | reverse complement strand
CGTAGAGTGCGCCAGCTGCCACGACCCCCACACCACCGAAAACCCCACCTTCCTGCGCATCAGTAACACCGAGACCCCCAGCGGCCTGTGCCTGACCTGCCATGTCAAATGACGTCCTGCACAGACTCGTCGTCCTCCTGTTGACGGGGGCGTTGGCCCTGCCGGCGGCCGTGGCCTCCCCGAAAGAGGCGGCCATCTTCGCCCGCGTGGGCGACACGGTGATCACCATGGAGGAGCTGGAGGCCGCTTTTCGCCTGGGGGTGCGTCAGCGTTTCTATCACGGCAGGGTGCCAGAGGAACGCCTGGCCGCCTACCGCAAGGAAGTGGGGCAGCAGCTCATCGACCGCGTGCTCCTCCTCCAGGAGGCCCGCCGCCGGGGGGTCGAGCCCGACGAGGCCTGGGTCTCCCGGCAGTTGCAGCGCTACCTGGAACGCTACCGTCGCAACGGTGCCTGGCGTGACCGAGAAGAGGCACTGGAAGCCGGCCTGCGGCAGATGCTGGAAGAACAAAGCCTGCTCGCCCGCCTGGAGGCGGCGGTGCGCGAGGTGGGGCCTTTGGAGGAGGCGGAGGTGCGGGCCTACTACGCGGCCCATCCGGAGAAATTCACCACTCCCGCCGCCCAGCGGGTCTCCATGATTCTCCTCAAGGTGGACCCTGCCTCCCCGGCGCAGGCGTGGGCGGCAGCGGAGGTCGAGGCGCGGGACCTGCGTCGGCGGTTGGCCAGGGGCGCCGATTTCGCCACGTTGGCCCGTATCCACTCCGCCGACGCCTCCGCCGTCCGAGGCGGGGATCTGGGTTGGCAACACGAGGGCATGTTGGCGCCTGCCGCCGAGGCCATCCTGGCGGAACTGGAACCCGGTCAGGTATCCGAACCGGTGGCCCTGCTCCAGGGAGTGGCCTTGTTGCGTCTGGAGGCGCGACGCCCGCCCCAACTCAATTCTTTCGAGCAGGTGCGCGAGCGGGCGGAGAAGCTGCTCCGCCGTGAACGGGCGGAAGCCGCTTGGACGGCCTTCTTGGCCGATCTTCGGCGACGATCGCAGGTGGTCATGGTGCAGCCGGTGGAGTAAACCCCGGCACGGAGAACGACAAAACGAGGGAGGAGGCCGTTCCGCGGCCACCATAAAAGAAGGCGATGAAACGGGGGGGACTGTCCATACTGGCGCTCGGCCTGCTGGCCGCCGTGTCCGCGCACGGGGCGCAGCAGTTCAACTTCGCCGGCAATGTGGGCTACAACTACCGTTCCTGGGAGTTGCTCGAAGGTACCTCCGCGAGCGAGGACAGCCAGTACCTGGGCAACCTCAACGCCAGCGGCTGGATCGGTCAGCCCTGGTTGCTCACCGTTCGCGCCGGGGCCGCCCTGAGCATCACCACCCAGACCAACGTCGCCGGTACGCGGGAGTCCCGGCCTCTGTCCACCAACCTCGGCCTCGACTTCCTGCCCCGCAGCCGCACGCCTTTCTATCTGCGCTATGCCGACACCCGCCGGGTCACCCAGTGGGTGGACACCAGCGCCCCCAGCCTGCTCGATATGGACAGTCGCTACCGGGCCCGTTTCCTCAGCTTGAGGCAGCGTTTCATTACCGGTGGCGGGAACCAAGTGGACGGTTGGTACCAGCAGTGGATCCGTGGCGTGGTCGACGACGGCGAATTGCGCGACCAAGCCTTGGGGCTGTCCCTCAAGTCCCGCAGTCCGGGGCAAAATCTTTACGCCAACATCCGTTATCAGGCCAGCGAACGCAGCGCCCTCGTCGGAGACTCCCGCAACGTCCTGTTCAACCTCAATCACCGCTATACGCCCATCCCCGAATTCTACGTCAATACCCTCGTGGACGGGCGTCGGGTGGACAACGGCATGAACGCCGGTTTCGGCAGTTATCGGCCCAATTCCCGTAGCGACATCGGCCAGTTGGTGAGCACCTTCTATTGGCGTCCCACATACAAACCCTACAACGTCACCGGTTCGGCGCGCTTGCAACGGCGCGCAGTGGATTTCGCTATCGCCCAGAACAACCAACTCCACTTCAACGCCGCCATTGCCGGTACTTACCACGTCAATCGACGTATGCGACTCATGGCTTCGGCCGATATGAGCTCGCTCGACACCGATACCAGCAACAGCGTCGGGTCGCGACAGAGCCTGGCCGCCTACTATCAGTCCGAGCGTCAACTTCTGCGGGGGTTCCAGTATTACTGGTACGGGAATGCCACCGCCAGCAACGAGATTCTGGCGCAATTCGAGACCGTCGACAGCAATCAGCGCATGGACCTCGCCCTGGGTCACAACGCCCAGCGCAGTTGGCAGACGGGCAACCGTTCCACGTTCCGTCTCTCCCTCCTTCAATCCTTGCGTCAGGGATTGGGCCTTGGTGGCGCACCCTCGTCCGCCTATCTCAATCACACCGGCACCCTTACCTGGAACGGGCGGGAAGGGCCTGCCCACTGGCGCACCCAGTTACTGCTGATGGACCGCCGGGAAGTGAACGATGGCGATGCCACTCAGTTGGGTTCCTTGCAGATCACCCGCCGTCAATCCGTCGGTCGCCTGAGCCGCTGGGGGGCCCACTTGAGCGTGCAGAGCAGCCGCCGCACGGGAGAACGACGCGACGATGCATTTCTTACCACCGCCAGTGGTCGCCTGGATTACGAACACCAACGTTTGTTGGGGATTTACCGGCTGAAGTTCTACACCAAGGTGGATGGGGCCAGCATTGCCAATCGCAACGGCCAGGACCGCCGTCAGGTGGAGTGGGAAAGCCGACTTTCTTACCGCGTAGGTCTGTTAAACACGGCTGTAATGTATAGAATAGTGGCCAACGAGACCAGCAATGGTGCTCGGCTGTTGTTCTTGCGTATCAATCGTAGTTTCTGACCTGCCGAGGGAGGGGTGTGCTCCAGGGAGAGGGCACGTTGGGATACGATCATCGATAAATTCTTTGAGTATGGAGCATGACGACAATGAAAGACGTGACGACAAGACTGACCGCTTACTGGAAGGCGGCCGCGCTCGCGTTGGTGGCCAGTGTCTTTTGGGGGGTGTCGCCGCAACCGGCTCACGCTGAATACGGTGATGTGATCATCAACAACTATTCCGATGCTGCGGGCATGCGTCCGGCGGTGTTCCCGCACTGGTACCATCGTATCCGCTTCCGCTGCAACGTCTGCCACGCCGATCTCGGCTTCAAGTTCAAGGCGGGTGGCAACAAGATCACCATGGCCAAGATCATCGACGGCAAGTTCTGTGGTGCCTGTCACAACGGCGAGATCGCTTGGTCGGTGGAAAACTGCGGCCTATGCCACTCCGGCAAGCCCGGTACGCCCACCCACATCCATGGCAGCACCGTCCAGCGCTTGGTTGCGCCGACCTACAAGCCCGTCCAGCAAGGCACCAACTAAGGGGTTGAAAGAATGAACAAGACGATTAGGAAAGTCGCCGGCGGCGCCGGATTGCTCGCTGTCTCCCTGGCGTTGCCCATGGCCGCCGTGGCCCAGGCCGTGCCTGTGACCAGCGCCGAGGTCACCGGTTCGACGCCCACCAAGATGAACGTCTCCAACGCCAATGTGTTCAACCGCCTCTTGAAGAAAGAAACGGATCCCAATCCCGATCCATGGGAAGACGGTTACCACGACCCCGAGAACGAAGCGACCCATGCCCTGCAGCCTCCGAAAGTGGCCTACGAGGGTTGGCCTCGGACTCCATTCGGCAACCACGTCGATTGGGTGAAGGCACTCAACGACGGGCTCATCAATCCCCGTTACGACCGCGTCGATCCTACCGTGGAACCGTTGGTGATGGATCTGGACATCGTTCGTCCCGTGCGGGCTTCGGTACCCGACGTGGTTTTTCCGCACAAGCCCCACACCGAATGGCTGCATTGCTCCAACTGTCATCCCAAGATCTTCATTCCCCAGAAGGGGGCGAACCAGATCAACATGTCCGCCATTCTCCTGGGCAAAAAATGCGGGGTATGTCACGGCAAGGTATCTTTCCCCGTCACCACCAAGTCGTGCAAATTGTGTCACTCCAAGCCCAAGCCGGAAGACTGGGAGCCTCCGGTCAGCGAAGCGAGCCTCAAGAATCCCTGGCGCTGATGCGGCGAGGGTCGGCCGAAGACGGCGCAGCTTCTTGCTGCGCCGTTTTCGTGTCCGCCGGGAGCTAAAGGGGCTGAGGGCTTGTCCGACTTCACGGTACCATGCGCGAAAAACCATCCAAGGTGGAAAGATGAAAGAGCAGTCGAAGGAACGTAAACAATGGAATGTGCGTTGGGCCGTCCTCGTGGCCCTCGGTGTGATGGCGCAGGGTTGCGCCGTGCTTGACAAAGGAAGATCGCAAGAAGTGTCGGAAACTGCGGGCATGCCCCAGACGCTGGCCCAGTCGGCCCCAACGGAAAAAGTGCTGGCGGAACCACCGGCCGCCGAGGTCGTGCCGGTGGAAGAGACCCCAGTCGAGGCCGAGCCTTTGGCGGCCCCCACTGTGCCGGTGGCGCCCCCGCCGCAAGAGGCCGGAGACACAAAGGCAGCGAGCGTCGCGCCGGCACCAAAGACGGCCAAGGTGGTGGAAATACCCGCTGATCCCCATACCTTCATCGTTACCATGGCACCCAAGGATCCCCACCATCCGGCCTACGGGCAAGGTCACGAAATGGGGTTCCTGGTCAACGGAGAGCCCGGCAAGACCCTCGTTCTGGTGCGCGGGCAGACCTATCGTTTCGACGTGCGTACCGACGTCCAGCACGATTTCTATCTGAGCACCCATCTGGAAGGATGGGGGGCAGGAGTCTATTCCCGCGGGGTGAAGGGGCAGTTCACCTACCACGGGATCGTCGCTTTCACCCCGGACGAGCAGACGCCGGACACATTGTATTACGCTTGCCGGAACCATCGCAGCATGGGTGGCAAGATCCTCATTGTCGATCCGGGTACCGACGTGGCGGCCCTGGAGCGCAAGCTGGCCGAGGAGGCCGCCCAGCGGGCCAAGGCACAGGCCGATGTGGCCCGTCTCGCCGACGAAAAGGCGCTGGACAAGGCCAAGCAAAAAATCGCTTACGGGCAGCTGCTTCTACGTATCAAGGGAGGGGGCATATCCCAGGGTGACAAGGCCCATGTCGAAGATACCTTGAGTCGGGCCCAGGCCGCCTACGACGAGGGGCACGGGGTCAAGGCCCTGGCCCTGGCCGAGGAGGCCGAAGCGGCCATCAAGACGGCTACCGCCGGCAAGCTCAGCGAGGAGACTCGTGCAGCCTATAAAAAGGTATTCGATGAGCTCCTGGAGGGCGTGGACACCTTCGCCCAAGCACATGCCCGCACGGTGGAGCAAGTGAAGAAGGACCAAGGCGAGGTGGTCGAGTACGATCGCATGAAAGTGGATGGTCTGGTGGCGGACGCCAAACGCCTGGCCGCCGAAGACCGTTGGCAGGAAGCGAACGACACCCTGCGTCTGGCGCAGCGGGAGATCAACGCTGCCACCAACGCCATGCTGCATGAGAAGACAGTGGTCTACGACAAGAATTTCGAAACCCCGAAAGAGGAATATGAGTACGAACTGGCCCGCTTCGAGAGTTATCTGGAACTGATTCCGGTGGCGGTGGAGCAACGCAGACCGGGTAAGGGGGCGATGATGCTCATCGAGCGTTACCGCGACAAGGGCGTTTCCCTGCGCGACCAGGCCAAGGAACGCGCCGCCAACGGAGACTACAAGAACGCCATCCTCATGCTCCAGGCCGCCACCGACAACGTCCGTCGCGGCTTGCGCATGGCCGGGGTGTCGATGTAAGTTAGTCCCCGCCTTCCGACAAGAGCAGAATGATGCGCGGAGACTCTGGTAACGGAAGGGCGGGGGCCGTTCTTGCCGGCGTGCTCGCCCTATCGATGCTGGCCGGTCCGGTGACGGCCAAAGAGGAATTTTCTGGCCATTTTCAACTCAACGGCGACATCGTTCCCCTGGCCGAAGATGGTATCCACGACCCGGAGAACGAGGCGATCAACGTCCTCCAGTCGCCGGCCGAAGCCATGCTCGACTTCCCGCGTGACGAGTGGGGCATCATCGATTGGGTGAAGACCCTGAACGCGGGCCTCATCGCCCCGCGTACCGGTCTGACCGGGATGGAACGGATGCATACTGTCGATTTCGACGTCATTTTCCGTAACACCGCTTCCATGCCCTATGTGCGTTTTCCCCACAAGCCGCACACCCAGTGGCTCACCTGCAAGAACTGTCATCCCAGCATCTTCATCCCCCAGCGTGGTGCCAATCCGGTGACCATGGCCGCCATCATGTCGGGTGAATACTGCGGTGTCTGCCATGGAAAGGTCGCCTTCCCCCCTTACGAGTGCAAGCGATGCCACAGGGAACCGCGAGAAGACACCGGGCTGCGTTACTGAGCTTGGCGTTTGTCGTCGGCCTGGTCCAAGCCGGCATGGCGCAGGCGGCGGATGCGGTCTCGAACAATCTCGAATTTCTCTATGAGCTCAATATCGCCAATCTGGGCCAAGGTAGTGGATTCAAGCGTGCCTTGTTCGGTCCCGACCAGGCACGTCTGGAACGGCCCGTGGCGCTGGACGTGCGTGACGGAGAGATGTTCATCGCCGATGCCGGCGCCCTCATCATCTATCGTTACGACCTGAAGGCCGGGACCCTGCTGCCGGTAGGCAAAGCGGGTATGCAATTGGTGGGTGACGCCGGCGACTTGACCATTGCTTCCGACGGGAGTTTCTACGTCACTGATCCGGATGGCCATCAGGTGTTGCGTTTTTCCAGGGAGGGACGCCTGCTCCAGGTGTTCCGCGATGAGGCCAACCTTTCCCGCCCCATTTCCGTGGCCGTGGACGAAGAACGTGGCCAGATCCTGGTGGCCGACGAGCTGTTCAGCCATATTGTCGTTTTCGACGCGGAGACCGCCCAGGCGGTGCGTGGTATCGGTCGCCGCGGTCGTCTCGGTCCGGCCCGTTTCCGTATTATCACCGACATGGTTTTCGACGACGGACGCCTGTACGTGGCCGAACGGGTGGAATGGCGCCTCCAGGTATTGGATGCCGAAGGGCGGTTCCTGACCCATTTCGGTCACAATGAGCTGCGTTTCCCCCAGGCCCTCGCCGTGACCGACGACGGGCGGGTGCTGGTCGCCGACCGCATGGACAACCGCATTCGAATCTACCGTGACGGGCGCCTTGTCGAACGTGTGGGGCGCAACGGTTCGGGTCCCGGCGAGTTTCGCCTCGTCAACGACATGACCGTGGACGGGGATCTCCTCTACGTCGCCGACAGCCTCAATGGCCGCATTCAGGTGTTCCGCATCCTTCCGCCGTCGCCCCACGCCCTTGGCGTTTCCTAAAGCGCTCGCCCTCCTGTCTCCCCTCGTCGCCTTCCTGCTGGTGGGTTGTGCCGCCACGCCCCCCACGCTCACCCTGCAACGGGATGAGGTGAGGTTGCGCTGGCCGGCGCCGCCGGAGCCGGCCCGCATCCAATGGCTGGGCGAGCTCATCGGCGAGGCCAATTTCCCCCGTCGGCAACGCACGGGGCCGGGGCGCGCCCTCGCCTGGCTGGTCGGCTGGATGGTGGGGGCGGCCCCCCCCACGCGCCTGCGCCGCCCCCTTTCCGGGGCCGTGTGGGGGGAGCGGATCTACGTCACCGACCCGGGACTTCATGCCGTAGTGGTATTCGACGGCTCGGCGGGGCGGCTGCTTCTCTGGCGCCAGGTCGGGGGGCAGGCTCTAGTGACTCCCGTGGGTGTAGCGCCGGTGGGTGACGGGACGTTGTGGCTCAGCGATGCGGACCTGGGGCAGGTCTTCCATTTGGATGCCCAAGGGCGCTTGCTGGGAAAAGTGGAGGAGGGGCACTTGCATCGCCCCGCAGGGGTGTGCATGGACGGTCGTGGAAGGCTGCTGGTAGCCGATTCTCAGGCCCATCGTATCGTCCTGTTCGATGCGCGGGGACGTTGGCTGGGGCAGTGGGGAGAGGACCGTGGACGCGAACCCGGACATTTCAACGGTCCCACGCATCTGGCCTGCGCCGAAGACCGGGTGGCCGTCGCCGACACCCTCAACGCGCGCATCCAGATCCTCGATCTGGACGGGCGACCGATGCAGGTGCTCGGTCGGCGCGGTGATTTCCTCGGCGACACGCCCCGCCCCAAAGGGGTGGCCTGGGACCGGGACGGACATCTCTACGTTGTAGAATCGCTGTTCGATCATTTGCTAGTATACGATCGCGAAGGGAGGGCCTTGTTGCCCATCGGGGGGAGCGGTGCCTCGCCCGGACGCTTCCAACTGCCCGCGGGCGCTTGGAGCGACGGCGAGGACCGCATATTCATCGCCGACATGTTCAACGCTCGGGTGGCGGTGTTGCGTTACCTGGGGAGGGGCGCGGCGAACGGGCAAACGCCGAATGATCGAAAACAACCATAATCGCCAAGGCTGGTGGATTTTCGTTCTCACCCTGCTTCTGGGCCTCGTCGCTCATGTCCCCGGGACGATGGCTGAAGTGGCGCCTCCCCATTTGGCGGCCGGCCGCATCAGCGACGTGGTCAACACCAAGCACAACTTCGCCGCCTCGACAGAGCCGGAATTGCCGCCGGGCGAGACGCGTACCGTCAAAGCCCAGAGCGAAAATCAGACTTGCGTCTTCTGCCACACCCCCCATGGGAAGAAGGATGGTGCCGGATTCCTGTGGAACCGCAGCCTGAACGTCGGGCCTTACACCCTCTACGGTTCCGCTTCGCTGGACGCTACGATGGGACAGCCGGGTATCCCCTCTAAGATGTGCCTGTCGTGTCACGATGGCACCCTCGCCGTGAGTACCCTGGAAGTGTACACGGACACCAGCGTGACGCCCTCCAGGACCGATACCGACGTCACCGTCGCCATGGCGGGTCTCGGTGACGGCGGCAAGATGCCGGCGGGAGCGGGGGTGGACACTGGCTACACCCGTAACTTGGGCACCGACCTGGCCAATGACCACCCCATCGGCTTTACCTACGACAGCGCCCTGGCCCAGGCCGACGGCGAGCTGGTGGATCCGGACACGGTGAGTTATCTCGGCCCACGGGTGGGGGCGGGACTGGTGCAACACAACGCCGCCCTCGGAGGCACGCCACCCGCCAACGCGCCCACCAGTGTCGCTACCCGCCTCGCTGCACCCCTGGAACCGGTGCAGAACGCATGGGCCGGCACCGCCAACTATGCGGAACTGCTCACCGCCGGTTCTATGGAATGCACCACTTGTCACGACCCCCATCTGCGTTCTTCCGACAACAGCATCAACATTAAATTCCTGCGTCTGAACCGCATCCAGAAGGCTGCGCCCACGGGGAATTTCGACAAGGACCAGGACATCAACTGTCTCGCCTGTCATCAGAAGGCCGGCTGGCCCGGGTCCATCCATGCCCATCCCACGGTGGCCGACGAGACCTACACCAGTGCCGAGACCGGCCTGCAGGAGTTGCCTGAGGGTACCCAGGTGTGGGAAACCGCCTGCAGCGCCTGCCACGACGCCCACACCGTTCCCGGCGCACCGCGTTTGCTGCGCGAAGGCACGGACGATACCAATAGCCCCAAACAGGGGGGCAACGCTGCCAGCGAGGAGACGTGCTACCAGTGCCACGGGACCGGCAGTGTCCTCCAGGGCACGGGGCTGGCCGATATCCAGGCCGAGTTCGGAAAGGCCTCCGCCATGCCCATCGACGTCAATCAGAGCGCCGATCCCGCCCAGGAGGTTCATCAGGTGGTGGATGCGGATCTCACCGAGCCTGCCGCCCGTCTGGGGAACGGTGATGGCAGTGAGCGGCACGTGGAATGCACCGATTGCCACCATCCCCACCGCATGGTCCGCAACACCGTCTTCAACGAGGATCCCGCCAATCCCGAAGCCGGCGGTACGCACGACCACGGCGGTGGCGTACACAGCAATCTGGCCTCTGGCGTCCTCAAGGGAATCTGGGGGGTGGAACCAATCTTCGTCTCCGATGCCTTCGACCCCCTCACCAATGTGCCCACTTTCGAAGTGAAGAAAGGGAATCCGGGCGTCGGTGCCAGTACCGACGTGGGTAGCCCATATCTCACCCGTGAGTACCAGGTGTGCCTCAAGTGTCATTCCGCCTATGCCAACGGCCAGGGCAAGACCGATCAGGCGTTGGAGTTCCAGGCCCCCGCCGCCCATCAGGGAGAACCCACCGCCGACCATCGGAGCTGGCATCCCGTCATCGGGCCGACCAAGCGCGACAGCGCCAGCCGTGGCGGCGCCGATCCCAGTCTGTGGCTCGCCCCCTGGGACGCCACCGGGGCCCTGGGCAACCAGACCATGTATTGCTCTGACTGCCATGGGAGCGACGATCCCACCTCTCCGGCCGGACCCCATGGTTCCAACCAGGGCAGCTCCTTCGGAACGGGCCGTGGCGGTTTGCTCACCGGCCCTTGGACCACCGCCACCGGCGGCCCTTCGGGCGGTAGTCAGGATTTCTGCTTCGCCTGTCACGACTACGACCAGTACGCCGATCCGGCCGCCGATCCCAACAACCTGAAACGCAGCGGTTTCTCCTGCGCTGCCGACACTTGCATCACTGCCGTCGCCGACAAGCCTTACTACGTCAATCTCCACGCCTACCATGCGGTGCGCAACGTAGGGGGTGCAGGCAGCGGCACCGGCGCCCGCTGCATGGACTGCCATACCGCTATGCCCCACGGCTGGAAGAACAAGGCCCTGTTGGTGAACCTGAACGCGGTGGGAGTGGAGTTCGGGCGTCCCGATGCGCCAGCGACGACTCTGCCTTACACCGAGGCCCCCTACTACAACGAAGCTCGCCTGCAGGTGAACACCTTTCGGACCAGCGGTAACTGGGACAAGGCCTCCTGCGGTGCCAGCGGTGGCTGCCACAACTAGCGCGGAGTCGCTGGAAGACGGCCCATTTCGCGCCCAACGCCCCCGTGTCGCCGGTCGGCCGGGTGGGAAGCCTGGATCGGGAATCGAACCCCTTCCGGCGATCCCGACCTTTCCGTGAAGCCTGTCGCTCCGCAAGGGCCATCGTCGCCTTTTCCCGGGGGTAAGG
>WFVN01000135.1 GCA_015491615.1 Gammaproteobacteria bacterium | reverse complement strand
CAGCAGGCGCGCGCCGTGGGCGCGGACGCGGGGAAGGACGGCGGCGGCCAGGTCGGCATAGGCCGCCGGGGCGAGTCCGGGGGCGCGCAGTTGCACGAGGGAGACGCCGGCCGCCAGGGCTGCTTCCAGTCGCGTCAGGAAGGTTTCCTGGTCGGGGCCGGGATCGGGGGTGACGAGGTAGCGGTCGGGCAGGCGCAGGCGGTTCACCACCGGCCGGTTGGCGGCGGGAAAGAGGGCCGGCTCCAGGGTCGCGGTATCGTGCCAGGCGATGGTCTGCCCTTCCCGCCCACGGGGCGTGCCGGTGAAGGCGCCGACGCGGAAGAAATGCAGGTGCACGGCCTTGTCGGCGTAGCGGTGGCGCACCTGCACCCACGGTCGGGCGTCATTTGGGCGGATGCCCAGTTCTTCTTCCAGTTCGCGGGCGAGGGCGGCCTCCAGGGGCTCGCCTGCTTCCATTTTGCCGCCCGGGAATTCCCAGAGACCGCCCTGGTGGGCGTGCTCGGGGCGGCGTGCGAGGAGGACGCGACCGGCGCCGTCCTCGATGACCGCGGCCACCACCGGAAGGGGCGTCATGGGCGTTCGGCGGCGGGTTTTTCCCGCCAGCCGGCGATGAGGTAGAGGACGGCGCCGAGGGTGATGGCGGCGTCCGCCAAGTTGAAGGTGGGCCAGTGGCAGGCGAGGCCGTCGAGGGTGCGCACCGGCGCGAACAGGGGCAGGCAGCCGTCCCGGGCGGGGTAGTGGAAGTCGAGGAAGTCCACTACGTGCCCCAGGCGCAGGCGGTCGATGAGGTTGCCCACCGCGCCCCCGAGGATGAAGGCGAGGCCGGCGCCGTGCAGGGGTTGGTCCGGGGGCAGGCGGCGCAGCCAGTGGGCGATGAGCAGGCTCACCCCGAGGGCGAGGGCGGAGAAGAACCAGCGTTGCCAGCCCCCGGCGCCGGCGAGGAAGGAGAAGGCGGCGCCGGGGTTGTGGGCAAGGCGCAGGTCGAGGAAGGGGAGCACCGGCACCGAGACACCCGATTCCAGAAAGGCGCTGGCGGCCAGCTTGCTGGCCTGGTCTAGGCCGGCCACGACCAGGGCCAGGGCGATCCAGCGGTTCATCAGGCGAAGTGGCGCGTTTCACCGCGCCCGACGACGTTCTCGGCGCAACGCCCGCACAACAGGGGGTGCTCGGGGTGGACGCCGATGTCCGGGCGGTGGTGCCAGCAGCGCACGCACTTACCGTATTCGGAGGCGCCGAGGCGGATCCACAGGTCGTCGTGGGTGGTGGGCAGCAGGTGGTGGACGGCGTTCTCGTCGCGTTCGGTGTCGCGGTGGATGCGCGCCTCGGAGGTGATGAGGAAGAAGTGCAGCTCGTCGCGCACCGGTTCGAGGAGGTCGTAGAGCTCCGCCCCCAGGTAGAGGTCCACCTCGGCGTCCAGGGAGGAGCCGATGCCGGCGGCCACGCGCAGGGCCTCCAGTTCCTTGTTGACCGCTTCGCGCAGCTCCCGCGCCCGTTGCCAGAAGCCTTCGTCGAAGGGCGGGGCGAGGACGGCGTCGGGGAAGTCGTACCACTCTTCCATGAATACCGATTCGCGCTTATCGCCGGGGATGTGCTGGTGGATCTCCTCGGCGGTGAAGCTGAGGATGGGGGCGAGCCAGCGGGCGTAGGCGTGGACGATGTGGTAGATGGCGCTTTGGGCGGAGCGGCGCGGGTGGCCGTCGGCGCGGGTGGTGTACTGGCGGTCCTTGATGATGTCCAGGTAGAAGCCGCCCATGTCCACGCTGGCGAAGTTCATGAGCTTGTGCACCACCTGGTGGAACTCGAATTCGTCGTAGGCCTGGCGCAGCTCGTCCTGGAGGGCGCGGGCGTGGTGCACCGCCCAGCGGTCCAGGGCCACCATCTGTTCCACCGGCACCAGGTCCTTTTCGGGGTCGAAGCCGGCCAGGTTGCCGAGGAGGAAGCGGGCGGTGTTGCGCAGGCGCCGGTAGGCCTCGGCGGTGCGCTTGAGGATCTCGTCGGAGACGCTCATCTCGCCCCGGTAGTCGGTGGCCGCCACCCACAGGCGCAGGATGTCGGCGCCGAGGGAGTCCACCACCTTCTGCGGGGCGATGACGTTGCCCAGGGACTTGGACATCTTGCGCCCCTTCTCGTCCACGGTGAAGCCGTGGGTGAGGACGCCCCGGTAGGGCGCGCGGCCGTGACGCATGCCCACGGAGGTGAGGAGGGAGGACTGGAACCAGCCGCGGTGCTGGTCGGAGCCTTCCAGGTAGAGGTCGGCGGGGAAGGCCAGTTCGGCGCGCCGGTCGAGGACGGCGTAGTGGGTGACGCCGGAGTCGAACCACACGTCGAGGATGTCGGTGGATTTATCGTACTGCCCGGCCTCGTCGCCGAGGAGTTCGGTCGGGTCCAGGTCGAACCAGGCGTCGATGCCGCCCTGCTCGATACGCTCGGCCACCCGTTCCAGGAGGGCGGGGGTGTCCGGGTGCAGTTCGCCGGTGTGCTTGTGGATGAAGAAGGGGATGGGCACGCCCCAGTCGCGCTGGCGGGAGATGCACCAGTCGGGGCGGTTGGCGACCATGCCCTCGATGCGCTTCTGCCCCCATTCGGGGGTCCAGCGCACCCGTTCGATGGCGGCCAGGGCCTGGACGCGCAGGCCGTTTTCGTCCATGGCGATGAACCACTGGGGGGTGGCGCGGAAGATGACCGGTACCTTGTGGCGCCAGCAGTGGGGGTAGCTGTGCTCGTAGCGCTCGGCGTGCACCAGGTTGCCGTGCGCCTTGAGGAGGTCGATGACGGCGTCGTCCGCGTCGAAGACCGAGCGTCCGGCCAGGTGCGGGGTGTCGGGGAGGAAGCGGCCGTCGGGGCCCACCGGGTTGGTCATGGGCAGGCCGTGCTCACGTCCGGCGACGAAGTCCTCCTCGCCGTGGGCCGGGGCGATGTGCACCAGGCCGGTGCCGGCGCCGGTGGTGACGTGGGCGGCGGTGACGATGGGCACGTCCTTGTCCAAGAAGGGGTGGCGGACCCGCAGCCCGGCGATGTCGCGCCCGGGGCCGTAGGCGAGGACGTGGTAGCGCTCGGCGTCCCAGCGGGCCATGCAGTCCTTGATCTGGGCCTCGGCCAGGAGCACCCACTCGCGTACTCCCTCGCGCTCCATCTCCACCAGGCTGTAGTCCAGCTCGGGGTGCACGGCCACCGCCTCGTTGGCGGGCAGGGTCCAGGGGGTGGTGGTCCAGATGACCACGGAGACGTCCGGGGTGTCGCCGAATTCCACCCCCTCCACGTGGTGCAGGGCGTGGATGAGGGCGGGCGGGTCCATGAGGGGGAAGCGCACGTCGATGGCGGTGGAATGGTGATCTTCGTATTCCACCTCCGCTTCCGCCAGGGCCGAGCCGCATTCGATGCACCAGTGCACCGGCTTCTCCCCCTTGACCACGTGGCCGGCCTCCACCAGCCGGGCCAGGGCGCGCACGGTGTCGGCCTCGAAGCGGGGGTCCATGGTGAGGTAGGGCCGGTCCCAGTCGCCCAGCACCCCCAGACGCACGAAGTCGGCCTTCTGCCGCTCCACCTGGGTGGCGGCGTATTCGCGCGCCGCCAGGCGGAAGGCCTTGGGATCCACCTGCTCGCCGGCCTTGCCGACGGTCTTCTCCACCTGCAGCTCTATGGGCAAGCCGTGGCAGTCCCAGCCGGGGACGTAGGGGGCGTCGAAACCGGACAGGGACTTGGACTTGACCACGAAGTCCTTGAGGATCTTGTTCACCGCGTGGCCGATGTGGATGTCGCCGTTGGCGTAGGGGGGGCCGTCGTGGAGGACGAACTTGTCCCGCCCGGCCCGCTCGGCGCGCAGGCGGTAGTAGAGGTCCAGACTCTTCCATTCGCGTAGGCGCTGGGGCTCCCGCTGAGGGAGGTTGCCGCGCATGGGAAAGTCGGTGTGGGGCAGGTTAAGGGTAGATTTGTAGTCGCTCACGGGCCTCTTCCTGAAGTTCGTTGAAATAGCGGCGGGCGGCCTGTACATCCAGGCGGATTTGTTCGCGCAGGGCCTGGAGATTCTCGAAGCGCCGCTCGGGTCGGATTGAGTGTAGGAAACGGGTCTTCACATGGCGACCGTAGAGGTCGCCCTGGAAATCGAGCAGGTGCACTTCCAGGAGGGCGCGCTTGCCGTCCACGGTGGGGCGCACGCCGACGTTGGCGACACCGGGCCAGGGACGCTCGGCCACCCCCAGCAGTTCCACCGCGAACACCCCGGACAGGGGGCTGTTGCGCCGGTGCAGGTGGATGTTGGCGGTGGGGAAGCCCAGCTCGCGACCGCGCCGGTCGCCGCGTGCCACCCGCCCGCTCATGTGATAGGGGCGGCCCAGGAGGCGGGTGGCCAAGTCCAGCTCGCCGCTGGCGAGGGCGGCGCGGATGCGGGTGGAACTGATGCGCTCGCCATGGTCGATGAGGGTGGGCGCGGCCTCGGTGGTGAAACCCAGCTCGGCCCCCAGGCGGGTGAGGGTGTGGAAGTCGCCCGTGCGCCGATGGCCGAAGCGGAAGTCGTCCCCCACCATCAGGTGACGCACCCCCAGCCCGTCCACCAGCACCCGGCGCACGAAGTCGCCCGCCTCCAGGCGTGCGAGGCGTTCATCGAAGCGCAGGCACAGGAGCCGGTCCACCGGCAGGCAGGCGAGCAGCTCCACCTTTTCCCGCAGGCGGGTGAGGCGGGGCGGGGCGCGGTCGCCGGCGAAGAACTCGGCCGGTTGCGGCTCGAAGGTGACGACGGTGAGGGGCAGGCCCAGGGCCCGGGCTCGCTCCGCCAGGCGCGTGATGACGTGCCGGTGGCCCCGGTGCACGCCGTCGAAGTTGCCGATGGTGGCCACCGTATCCCGGTGGCGAGGCCGCAAATTGTGCAGACCGCGTATGAATTCCATCGTACCAAGCGCCAAAAACGTCAATTATAACAGCCCGCGCCCTAGCGCGGGGGGCGCAGATGAGCGGGACGCATGCCGGCGAGGGCGAGGGTGACGAAATAGACCAGTGCCCCGGCCGCCACCAGACCGAGCAGGTGCAGGGCCCGCTCGAGGGTGCCCCAGCCGGTCCATTGCGTGAGCGGCGGGGCGAGGGTGACGAGGAGGGCGGCCATGGCGCCGTTGGCGAGCAGCAGGCGCAGGGTGAAAACTCCCCAACCGCGCGTGTGCCGGAGGCGCCCGTCCCGGCGCAGGCCCCGGTAGAGGAGGGCAGCGTTGAGGAGGGCCGAGCAAGCGGTGGCCAGGGCCAGGCCGGTGTGGGCGCCGGGGGTGTCGGTGAGCTCCCAGGGCACCACGAAGAGCAGGTTCAACCCCATGTTGGCGACCATGGCGATGATGCCGATGCGCACCGGGGTGCGGGTGTCCTGGCGGGCGTAGTAACCGGGGGCGAGGACTTTCACCAACATGAAGGCCGGCAGGCCGAGGGCGTAGGCCATGAGGCTCATCCGCGCCATCGTTAGGTCTTCCCCGTCGAAGGCGCGACCGTAGAAGAGGGTGGCGAGGATGGGGCCGGCGAGGAGCAGCAGGCCGAGCATGGCCGGCACACCCATCAAGAGGACCCAGCGCAGGGCCCAGTCCAGGGTCTGGGAAAATCGTTCGCGCGAGGCGGTGGCGTGATCGCGGGAGAGGTGGGGGAGGATGACGGTGGCCAGGGCGATGCCCAGCAGGCCCAGGGGCAGCTCCACCAGACGGTCGGAGTAGTAGAGCCAGGAGATGGAACCGGCCGCCAGGAGCGAGGCGATGACCGTGTCCAGCAACAGGTTGATCTGCGCCACCGACGAGCCGAACAGGGCCGGCACCATGAGTTTCAGGATCTTGCGCACCCCGGGGTGACGCCAGCCCCAGTGGGGGCGGGGGAGGAGGGCGAGGCGGTGC
>WFVN01000134.1 GCA_015491615.1 Gammaproteobacteria bacterium | reverse complement strand
CCCAACAAGATCATCGCCGCCGAGCTGGGCATCAGCCCACGCACCGTCGAGGTCCACCGCGCCCGCGTGCTGGAGAAGCTGGGCGCCCGCTCTCTCCCCGAGCTGGTGCGCATCGCCCTGGAGGCCGGTTTCGACGAAACGCGCCGGGACGAGGCCGGCGCGAATACGTAGTTTCCCGAATTTTTCCCCACCCTCCCCCTCCCTAGACTCGTTCATCGACAACGAATCACAAACTCAGAGATAGGGAGGCTGCCATGAAGGAGTTCGATACCGCTACGGAAGTTGCCCCCGCCACGGAAGAACCCACATTCTCCGACGACCCGCCCGCAACCCACACGGACTGGGCCGGGAACGGCTTCGACCCCACCTCCATCTACCTGCAGGAGATCGCCCGCCACCCCCTTCTCACCCCCGAGGAGGAGCGCGAGCTGGGGCGCCGGGTGAAGAACGGCGATGCCCGGGCGCGGCGCGAGATGATCGAGCGCAACCTGCGCCTGGTGGTGAATATCGCCCGTCGCTACCTCAATTCCGGCATGCCCCTGCTGGACCTCATCGAGGAGGGCAACCTGGGGCTCATCCGCGCGGTGGAAAAATTCGACGTGGACAAGGGTTTCCGTTTCTCCACCTACGCCACCTGGTGGATCCGCCAGGCCATCGAGCGCGGCATCATGAACCAATCGCGTACCGTCCGCCTACCCGTGCACGTGGCCAAGGAACTCAACAAAATGCGCCGGGTGAGCCGCGAGCTGGGCCAGTCCCTCGGACAGGAGCCGGTGCTGGAGCAAGTGGCCGAGGCCATGGGGCGTTCGGTCGAGCGGGTGGAGGAGATGAAGCGCCTGGGCGAGCGTGAACTGTCCGCCGACGCGCGGATGGGCCACCGCGACAACCGCAGCCTGTTGGAGGTCCTCCCCGACGAGCACGCCGATCCGCAGATGGAAGTGGCCGACCAGGACCTGCGTCGCAAGGTGCTGGCGTGCCTGGATCGTCTGGACTGCAAGCAGCGCCAGGTCATCGTTCGCCGTTTCGGCCTCGACGGCGGCGAGCCGGTGACCCTGGAGGAAGTGGGGCGGGAGATAGGCGTCTCCCGCGAACGGGCCCGCCAGATCCAATTGGAGGCCATGCACCGCATGGCAGCTCTGTTGCGCTCACCTTGCGCGGCATGAGGGGGACGGGACGCGATCGACTATAATCCCCCGTCCCATGCAGCACCTCGTTCCCGAATTCCTGGATGCCCTCCTCGACGCCGCTCCGGACGCCTTGGTGGTGGTGGACGAGGACGGGCGCATCCGCTACGCCAATCCCCAGGCCGAGCGCCTGTTCGGCTATCCGTCACAGGCGCTCCTCGGCCGTCCGGTGGAAGACTTGGTTCCGCCCGAGCGGGCCGAGCGCCACCGGGCCCACCGCCGTGCCTATGCGGCCCGCCCCGAGCGCCGCACCATGGGCGAGCGGGAGGTGTTGGAAGCGGTGCGGTGCGACGGATGCCGTATCCCGGTGGAGATCGCTTTGAGCCCCCTGCGCGTGGGGGGCCGTGCCTTCGTTGTCGGCGCCGTGCGCGAGGCCAGCGAGCGTCTGCGTCACCAGCGTTGCTTGGAGGAACAGGCCCGGCGCCTGGAACACAGCCGGGCGGATCTGCAACGGGTCACCCGTGCCATCGCCGGGCAATTGCAAGTTCCCGCGCGTCAGGTGCGTCAATACGCCGAGCTGTTCGAAACCACCTGCGGCGAAACCCTGGATGCGGCCGGACGGGAATGCCTGGAGAGCCTCGCTCACGCCGCCCGTCGTATCGAACAGCAGCTCGCCGCCCTGGGGGCCTATCTGAACCTGTCCGAAGGGCGCATCGCCCGCGTACCGTTACCCTTGGCGGAAGTGCTCGCGGAGGTGCGCCGCCGTCTCCGCTTTCCCATCGAAGACCGCGAGGCGAATGTGCAGGTAACCGATTTGCCGGTGGTGACAGCGGACCCGACCCTGTGCGTGGAGCTATTCCACCAATTGCTGGACAACGCTCTCACCCATGGCGGTGAAAGCCCGTGGATCGTGGTACGCACAGTGGAAGCCAGGGGCGATTCGGCGGTGGTGAGCGTCCGCGACAACGGTCCCGGCATCCCGCCCGAGGTGCGTCCCCGCCTGTTCGAACCTTTTCACAAGGCGGGCGGCGAGGGCCTGGGCATGGGGTTGGCCCTGGCGCGGCGCATCGCCGAGGTGCACGGCGGCGATCTGTGGCTGGCAGCGGAGACCCAGGGTGGGGCGGATTTCCGCGTGCGCCTGCCGCGCCTTTCCTGAAGCGGCATCCGGGCCTATCCTTCCCCGGAAAGGAGGCGCCATGGATGCGGAAGTGCTCATTGTCGGCGGTGGCCCCGCCGGCAGCCATCTGGCCTATCTCCTCGCCCGCCGAGGGCGGGACTGCCTGCTCATCGACCGTGCCCATTTCCCCCGCGACAAGGTTTGCGGCGGCGGCCTCTCTCTGAAGGCCGCCCGTCTCCTGGAACCCCTGCCTCCGCGGCTCGTGCGTCGCACCATCACCGGCGCCGTGCTCACCCACCGCAACCGCCACCGGGTGCACGTGGACTTGGGGCGGCCCGCCGGCTACACCGTCACCCGCCGGGAGCTGGACGCCTGGTTGTGGCGGCGGGCCGAGCGGGCCGGGGCCGCCACGCGGGCGGGAGTCGCCTACCGGGGCCATCGCCATGGGAATGGACAGGTGGTGGTGGAGACCGATGCCGGAATCTTTAAATGTCGACTCCTGGTGGGAGCGGATGGCGCGGGGAGCCGGGTTCGGGCGGCGCTGGTGGGAAACGGGCGCCGAATGACCCGCCCGGGGTTGGAAGTGCTTCTGCCCGCCGAGGTATCCGGCCTGCCGGCGGACCGGGCATTGTTCGATCTGGGCGCGGTGCCTGGTGGCTATGGTTGGATCTTCCCCAAGGGGGACCACCTCAACGCGGGCGTGTTCGCCGGCACCGGCCCGGGGGTGCGACGCCACCACCTGCGTGCCTTCCTGCACGCCTACGGTCTGGAAGAGACGGAGGAGCGCCTCGGTTACCCCATCCCCCTGGACGGCCTGCGCGGGCCGGTGGAAGGCCCCGGGGTGTGGTTGCTGGGGGATGCCGCCGGGCTGGCCGAGCCCATGCTCGGGGAGGGCATCTATCACGCCCTGTTGAGCGCCGAGATCGCCGCCGAGGCCCTGGCCGGGGGCGTTCCCCCGCCGGGCCGTTACACGCGCGCTCTGCGGCACGCCCTGGGGGCGGAACTGCGGGCCGCGCGGCGCCTCGGCCGTTGGCTGTTCCCCTGTTCCGCCCTGTTGGTGCGCCACCTGGCCCGCCGGCCCCGGTTCAGCTTGCGTTTCACCGCCCTCATGACCGGCGAGGCGGGCTACCGGGCATGTCTGCGGACCACCCTGGCGACCCTGCCCCTGACCCTCCTCTCGCCGCCACGCCTGCCCTGCCACGGCCCCCTCGCCGGGCCGTGAGGCCCGTCACACCGGGTAGTAGTCCCGGTACCAGTCTACGAAGCGCCGGATCCCTTCCTCGATGGGAGTGCTGGGGCGGAAACCCACGGCGGCGGTGAGGTCGTCGATGTCGGCGTAGGTGGCGGGCACGTCCCCCGGTTGCAGGGGTAGAAAGTTCTTCTTCGCCTCGCGTCCCAACGCCTTTTCCAAGGTCTCGATGAAGTACATGAGTTCCACCGGCTGGTTGTTGCCGATGTTGTAGAGGCGGTAGGGGGCATGGCTGGAGGAGGGGTCGGGGCGGTCCGAGTCCCACTCCGGGTCGGATTCGGGGATCGTGTCCAGGGTGCGGACGACGCCTTCGACGATGTCGTCGATGTAGGTGAAGTCGCGCTTGTGCCTGCCGTGGTTGAAGACGTCGATGGGTTCGCCGGCGAGGATCTTGCGGGTGAAGATGAACAGGGCCATGTCCGGTCGCCCCCAGGGGCCGTACACGGTGAAAAAGCGCAGGCCGGTGGTGGGGATGCCGTACAGGTGGCTGTAGGTGTGGGCCATGAGCTCGTTGGCCTTCTTGCTGGCGGCGTAGAGGCTCAGGGGATGGTCCACGTTGTGGTGTACGGAGAAGGGCATTTGGGTGTTGGCCCCGTACACCGAGCTGGAGGAGGCGTACACCAGGTGCTCCACCTCGTGGTGGCGGCACCCCTCGAGGATGTTGAGGAAGCCCTGGATGTTGGCGTCGATGTAGCTGTAAGGGTTGATCAGGGAATAGCGTACCCCCGCCTGGGCGGCCAGGTTCACCACCCGCTGCGGGCGGTATTCCGAGAATACCGCCTCGATGCGTTCACGGTCTTCCAGGTCGGCGCGCACCTCCACGAAGCTGGGGTGGTTCTTGATACGTTCCAGGCGCGCCTCCTTGAGGGAAACGTCGTAGTAGTCGTTGAGGTTGTCGATGCCGATGACTTCGTCGCCCCGCTCCAAGAGGCGGATGGCCAGATGGTTGCCGATGAATCCGGCGGTGCCGGTGACCAGTACGCGCATGACAGCTCCTTCTTCGTTACAGGCGGGCGTCTACCGCCTCGCGCGGCAGGATGGACTTGACGTCGTAGAGGACGGCGTGCGGCTTGCCCAAGGCGCGGATGCCTTCGGCCCCCAGCTCCACGAACTGGCGGTGGGCGACGGCGAGGATGATGGCGTCGTAGTGGCCCTCGCGCAGCTCCCGCACCGGCAGGATGCCGTATTCCTCGTAGGCCTCGTTGGCATCCACCCAGGGGTCGTACACGTCGATGCGGGCGTGGTAGTCCTCGAACTCGCGGATGATGTCCACCACCCGCGTGTTGCGCAGGTCCGGGCAGTTCTCCTTGAAGGTGAGGCCGAGGACGAGGACGTTGGCGTCCACCACGTGGATGCGCCGCTTGGTCATCATCTTCACCACCTGCTCGGCGATGTAAGCCCCCATGCCGTCGTTGATGCGCCGCCCGGAGAGGATGACCTCGGGGTGGTAGCCGATTTCCTGGGCCTTGTGGGTGAGGTAGTAGGGGTCCACGCCGATGCAGTGGCCGCCCACCAGGCCGGGGCGGAAGGGCAGGAAGTTCCACTTGCTGCCGGCCGCTTCCAGGACCTCCAGGGTGTCGATGCCTAGGCGGTTGAAGATGAGGGCCAGCTCGTTGATGAGGGCGATGTTCACGTCCCGCTGGGTATTCTCGATGACCTTCGCCGCCTCGGCCACGCGGATGGACGAGGCCAGGTGGGTACCGGCCTCGACGATGCTGGCATAGAGGGTGTCCACGAAACGGGCCGTCTCCGGGGTGGAGCCGGAGGTCACCTTGACGATGGTGGTGAGGCGGTGGACCTTGTCGCCGGGGTTGATGCGCTCGGGGCTGTAGCCGACGAAGAAGTCCTCGTTGAAGGCCAGTCCGGAGACGCTCTCCAGGATGGGCACGCACACCTCTTCGGTGGCGCCGGGATAGACGGTGGACTCGTAGATGACCACATCGCCCTTCTTCAGCACCTTGCCCACCGCGCGCGAGGCCGACTCCAGGGGGGTGAGGTCGGGGCGCTTGTGCTCGTCGATGGGGGTGGGCACGGTGACCACGTAGGTGTTGCACCCGGCCAGGTCCTGCAGGTCGTCGGTGTAGGTGAGGCGCTTGGCGGCCCGCAGTTCCTGTTCGGAGACCTCCAGGGTGCTGTCGCGCCCGGCGCGCAGCTCGCGGATGCGCTCGGGATTGATGTCAAAGCCCACCGTGGGGTAGCGGCGGCCGAATTCCACCGCCAGGGGCAGGCCCACATAGCCCAGGCCGACGATGCCCAGGCGCACGTCGTTCAGATCGCGTCCGTCCATGGGCGCCTCACTTGGCCAGGTTGCCGCGACCGATGGCGTAGTAGTCGAAGCCCTGCTCGCGCATGCGCTGCGGGTCGTAGAGATTACGACCGTCGAACACCACCGGCTGCTTGAGCAGGGACTTGACCTTGGAGAAGTCCGGGCTGCGGAAGACGTTCCACTCGGTGACCACGGCCAGCGCGTCGGCACCTTCCAGGGCCTGGTACGGTTCTTCGCAGAGGACCAGGTCGTCCCGCTCGCCGTAGATACGGCGGCATTCGTTCATCGCCTCGGGGTCGTAGGCGCGCACCTTGGCGCCGGCCGCCCACAGGGCCTCCATGAGGATCCGCGAGGGGGCCTCGCGCATGTCGTCGGTGTTGGGTTTGAAGGCCAGGCCCCAGAGGGCGAAGGTGCGACCGGCCAGGTCGTCGTCGAAGTGGGCGCGGATTTTCTCGAACAGCTTGCGCTTCTGGCGCTCGTTCACCGCCTCTACCGCGGACAGGAGCTGGGCCTCGTAGCCCACCTCGCGGGCGGTACGTTCCAGGGCCTTGACGTCCTTGGGGAAGCAGGAGCCGCCGTAGCCGACGCCCGGATAGATGAAGTGGTAGCCGATGCGCGGGTCGGAGCCGATGCCGATACGCACCTGTTCGATATCCGCCCCCAGGCGCTCGGCCAGGTTGGAGAGCTCGTTCATGAAGCTGATCTTGGTGGCGAGCATGGCGTTGGCGGCGTACTTGGTGAGTTCCGCCGAACGAATGTCCATGGCGATGAGGCGGTCGTGGTTGCGGTTGAAGGGGGCGTAGAGGGCGCGCAGCAGCTCGGTGGTGCGCGGATTGTCGGTGCCCACGACGATGCGGTCGGGCTTCATGAAGTCGTCGATGGCCGCCCCCTCCTTGAGGAATTCGGGATTGGAGACCACGTCGAATTCCAGGTTCACGCCGCGCGCTTCGAGGGCCTGGCGCACCGTCTCGCGCACCTTGTCGGCGGTGCCCACGGGGACGGTGGATTTGTCCACGATGATCTTGTATTCCTCCATGTGCTCGCCGATGGACCGGGCTACCGCGAGGACGTACTGGAGGTCGGCGGAGCCGTCCTCGTCCGGGGGAGTGCCCACGGCGATGAACTGGAACAGGCCATGGTCCACAGCGGTCTTCACGTCGGTGGTGAAGTGCAGCCGACCGGCGGCGGCGTTGTTGTGGACCATCTCTTCCAGACCCGGCTCGTAGATGGGGATCTGGCCATTGTTGAGCATCTCGATCTTCTTTTCGTCCACGTCCACGCAGACCACGTCGTTGCCCACCTCGGCCAGGCAGGTACCCGTCACCAAACCGACGTAGCCAGATCCGAAAATCGTGACTTTCACTGTTGTAACCCCTTGATGTCGATTGAAATTCTGTTGGTTTACATAGCGTGGCGGCGTGTCCGTTCGTAACGACACCATTGCCAGGCGGCTCGAGCGCGTCGCATTATATCAGGGCTGGTGGGCCAGGGGGTCACTCCCCACTCGTTCGCCGGGCCCAATGGATGAAAGATCAGCCTTCCATTTTCCTCCGTTCCTTAGATCCCGGCGGGAGCGGGAGAGGGTCTTCCGTTCACGGGCGCATCGGCTGGGCAAAGTATCCCAGTGAGGTGCCGATAATCAACCGGACGACCCGTTGTCGGCAGGGAGAGAAGGCCCATGAAGGAATCGTTCCAACGATACGTGATCGACAATCCCCGTTTCCAGGAAGGGGTACATTGGCATCGTCGGCGCTTCAAAGCGGGGGACGAGATCATTCGTCAAGGGGATCGCAGCGATTCGGTGTTCATGGTCGAGCGGGGTTGTGTGCGGGTGGTGGGACGCATCACCCTGGATCAGACTCGCACGGCGACCCCCAACGTGTGCGAGCTGGGAGAAGGGGAAGTCTTCGGAGAGCTGGCCCTGTTCGACGACGAACCCCGTTCCGCGAGCGTCGTCGCCCATACGGATTGCCAAGTGGTACAGATGGACAGCGCGGCCCTGCGCCGCTACATGGAAAGCCACCCGCACGAAGGTTTGCCCCTGGTGTGGGCGGTGACCGAGACGCTGGTGCAACGTCTGCGGGACACCAACCAGCGCATCTTCGCTCTCTATGCCTGGGGGTTGAAGGCCCATCAAGTGGAAGTATGAACGCAACCTGGAAGCGATAGACCCACCCCATGATCCGCGTGTTCAATCTGTATATCCCCAAATCCTTCTTTCTTCTTGGATTGAGCGAATTTCTCCTATCTTTGGGCGCGGTCTACCTCGCCTATCTGACCCGTTTCGGGGTCACTCCGGAATCGCAGGGGGAGTTGGGGTCGCTGCTGGGCAAATCCGCGGTATTCGCCCTGGTGTTGATGCTTTCCATGGGGGCCTTCGGACTCTATCAGAAAGGTATTCGGGCCACTGCCTACGGAATCCTCGCTCGCCTCATCACCGCTTTTCTCACCGCTTTCGCTTTCCTCGGCATCCTGTTCTATGTCTTTCCCGGTTTGTTTCTGGGGCGCGGTATCTTCTCCATCGCCATGGGGTATGCCTTCGTCGGTGTCCTGGTGGCGCGTATGTCGTTCTACCGACTCATCGAGCTGGACCAGCTCAAGCGCCGGGTATTGGTCATCGGTACCGGTGAAAAGGCACGTAAACTCACCGAGCTACGGCGTAAGTCGGATCAACGGGGGTGGCGCATCGTCGGTTTCGTACGGCTCAAGGGTGAACATGCCCCGAAGGTGGATGAACAGCGGGTCATCCGTCCTGAAGGGCCGCTCATCGACTTGGTGCGCGAGCTGGACGTGGACGAGCTGGTGGTGGCTACGGACGAGCGACGCAAGGCCCTGCCGGTGGAGGAGATCCTGGATTGTAAAATGAGCGGCATCGCAGTAGTGGATCTGCCTACGTTTTTCGAGCGTCACCAGGGAAAGATCGTTCTGGAGGTCACCAACCCAAGTTGGCTAATCTTTTCCGAGGGCTTCCGCCATAGCCGCACCAAGGACACCGTCAAGCGGGCCTTCGACCTCCTCGTGAGCGCTGCGCTCCTGCTGCTCACCCTGCCGGTGATGGGAGTGGTGGCGGCGCTGATCCACGCCTACGACCGGGGGCCGGTGTTCTATCGCCAAGTGCGGGTGGGCAAGAATTGGCGTCTGTTCCAGGTCGTCAAGTTCCGCAGCATGGTGGTGGACGCGGAACGCGAGGGGGCCCAGTTCGCCAAAGAAAACGACGACCGGATCACCCCCATCGGCAAGTTCATCCGCAAGACGAGAATCGATGAACTCCCCCAGTTGTTCAACGTCCTGAAAGGGGAAATGTCTTTCGTGGGGCCACGCCCGGAGCGGCCGGAATTTGTTGAAGAATTTTCCAAAAACATCCCTTTTTATGCCGAGCGCCATCGGGTCAAGCCTGGCATCACGGGGTGGGCACAGATCTCCTATCCCTACGGCGCTTCGGAGAGGGACACCGTGGAAAAGCTCCAGTACGATCTGTATTATGTGAAAAACTACAACATGCTCCTCGACATCTCCATCCTCCTGCAGACCGTGGAAGTGGTCCTCTGGGGCAAGGGGGCGCGGTGAGGGGTATGTACCGCCTACCTTGGGACGCCCATGAGTAAGTCTTCCAACGGCGTGTTGCTGGTCGTCGAAGACGATGCCGGGTTGCAACGCCAACTCAAGTGGTTCTTCGACGAGTATCAAGTCGTCTTCGCCGGTGACAAGGCCTCCGCCATCAAGCAGCTACGCCGCTACACCCCTGACGTGGTGGTGCTCGACCTGGGCCTGCCGCCCCACCCCAACGACGTGGACGTGGGTCTCGAGACTCTCACGGAATTGGTGGGCCTGTCGCCGGGGGTGAAAGTGATCGTGGTGACCGGCAACAATGACCGGGAAGCGGCGGTGAAGGCCATCGGTCTGGGTGCCTACGATTTCTACCTTAAGCCCTTCGAGGACGAAATCCTCAAGCTCATCGTCAACCGCGCCTTCCGCGTGCGCGAATTGGAGAGGGAGAACGAGCGCCTCCTCTCCATCGGCCAGAGTGCCGTCTTTGAAGGCATCATCGGTACCAGCGAGGCCATCAACAGCGTCAACCGTCTGGTGGAGAAGGTCGCTCCGGTGGACGCCAACGTCCTCATCCTGGGGGAAAGCGGTACCGGCAAGGAGCTGGTGGCCCGGGCGGTGCACAACCTCAGCGGTCGGCGCGGCGAACCTTTCGTCGCCATCAATTGTGCCGCCATCCCGGAAACACTCCTGGAGAGCGAGCTGTTCGGGTATGAGAAGGGGGCCTTCACTGGCGCGGTGCGGCAGACACCGGGCAAGATCGAGCGCGCCGATGGTGGCACCCTTTTTCTGGACGAGATCGGCGACCTGCCCCAGCCTTTACAGGCCAAGCTCTTGCGTTTCATCCAGGAGCGGACCATCGAGCGGGTGGGGGGACGCGAAGAGATCGTGGTGGACATTCGCTTGGTATGCGCCACCCACCGCAATCTGCGCGAGCTCATCAAGACGGGTGAGTTTCGCGAGGACCTCTATTATCGCCTCAGCGAGGTGGTGATCGACATCCCACCCCTGCGTGAACGTCACGGCGACGCCATTCTCTTGGCCAAGTATTTCCTGCAGAAATATAGCCACGAATACAAAAAGAAGATCGGCGGCTTCAGCAAGGAGGCCATCCAATCCATCGAGGCCTATCCCTGGCCGGGGAACGTGCGCGAATTGGAGAACAAGATCAAACGCGCGGTCATCATGAGTGACTCCGGCATCATCGACGCGGAAGATTTGGAGCTGGACCGGGGCAAGATCGATCTGCCCTTCAATCTCAGGGAGGTGAGAGCCAATGCCGAACGTACAGCCATTCTGCGGGCGCTGGCCTATACGGACCGGAACATCGCCCGTGCCGCCGAAGTGTTGGGGATCAGTCGCCCCACGCTCTACGATCTCATGAAAAAACTCAATATAACGACCGACTGACTCGAGGCGCTCACATCATGAAAAAACGGATTGCACTGGTCATCCTGGGGGTGGTCGGCTGGTGTGCATTGGCGTTCGCCGGCGCATTGGACGAAGCCCGTCAGTATTTCGAAAAGGGGAATTACAAAGCCGCCATCATCGAGGCTAAAAATGCCCTGCAGCAGAATCCTTCCGACCAGGAAGCCCGCCGCCTGTTGGGAGAGGCCTACCTGGCCCTCTACAAGGGGGCCGACGCAGAGAAGGAATTTCTGCGTTTGCGACAGCTCGGGGCCGACGTGGAACAGTGGATGGTGGGTCTGGCACGTGCCTATTACTACCAGGGCAAGAACGAGGAGCTGTTGGATTCGCTGCCTCTGGATGAGAACCTGAGCTCGACGGTTTACGCCCGCCTGGCTGCTCTACGGGCCGATGCCCATCTGGCCCTGGAAAATGTGGATGCGGCTCGCGCAGAGATCGAGAAAGGGCGCGCTCGCCAAGCGGACGAGCCCACTCTCCGGTTGAGCGAGGCACGTCTGCACCTCGCCGAAGGGAAGACCGACGAGGCCAGGCGAGCCCTGGAAGCATTGGTGCAGGATGTGCCCGATTACGCCGAGGCGCACGCCCTGTTGGGGGCTACCGCCAAGGGCCAGAAAGACGAGGATCGGGCACGCGAGGAGTTCCAGACGGCCGTTCGTCTGGATCCCAACAACCTCTCCGCCCGCATCGGCTTGGCTACTCTGGCCATCGCCCGCAAGGACTACGACGAGGCCAACGAACAGTTGGCCAAGGTCTTGGAACTGGTGCCCAATCACGTGTTCGCAACCTATCTCTCCGGGCTCGTGGACTTGCAGGAAGGTCGCTTGGAGGATGCCGAGAAAAAGATCGATTACGTCCTCCAAGTAATGCCCGACTATCAGCCGGGGCTGTTGGTGAAGGGGGCGATCCTCCTCAACGAGAAGAAGTTCGAGCAGGCCGATCGCTATTTGACCCTCTACATCCAGTCCCATCCGGACAATGCCCAGGTGGCTGAATGGCTGGCCTACGCCCGCAACCGTACCGGCGATTTTGAAGGGGCGATCAAGGTGTTGGATCGCTTCGGCAACACCGATGAGCGTGCCAGCGGTCAGGTTTTGCGTGGCATCGCCCTCATGGGCCTGAAGCGTTTCGACGAGGCATCCAAGGCCTTTGAGAAGGCGTTGGAGTTGGCCCCGGGATCCCTCGTAGCCGAACGAGAGCTGGCCCTCGCCCGGCTGAATCTCGGTGATCCCAGCGTTGCCGAGTCGCTCTTCGAAGAGCGCAAGGAGTTGGGCGAGTTGCTGTTCGTCGTCAAGATGCGTGAGCAGGCTTACGGGGAAGCGGAAGAGATCGCCCGGGAACTGATCTCCGAAAAGGCCGACAACCCCGTCTATCACAACATGTTGGGCCTTGCCCTCCTCGGACGGGAGCAGCCGAGGGCGGCGATCCGTGCCTTCGAGGCGGCGGTGAAGGCCGACCCCGAATACACCACCGCCCGTTTCAACCTGGCGCGTACCTATGATCTTCTAGGCGACCTGGTCCAGGCCGAGCGCCAATACGAAGCGGTAAACAAAATCAAGCCGTCTTCCTCGGCCTACGTGGGGCTCGCTAACGTGGCACGCAAGCGGGGTGACGAGGACGCCGCCGAGCGTTATCTGAAACAGGCCTTGGAGCTGGATTCCGACGCCGTCGTATACCTGGCGAAATTTTATTTGGATGCCGGTCGTGCCGAGGAGGCGCTGAAGGTCCTCGAAGGTCATGAACAGCCCGTGGCCTTGCGGATGCGCGTGGATGCCTATGCGCGTCTCGGAAAATTGGACGAGGCCGAGGCAGTGGCCCGCAAGCTGCCCAGTGGACCGACCAAGTACGCCCTCCTTGCCCGTCTGGCCCTCGTCAAAGGCGATCGCGGCGAGGCGGAGAGATCTCTGGAGCGCGCCCTCGAAGCCAAGGCGGACTATCTGCCGGCTTTGCTCTCCTCCACCCGCCTGGCCATCGTCGCCCAGGACGAGAAGCGGTATCGCGAGCGCCTTTCCAGGATCCGTGAGATCGACGGTACCGAGAGCATGGTCACCGAATTGGAAGGCGACTGGGCCCTCGCCGTCGGTCGTCCCAAGGAGGCCATGACGAAGTACGAGCGCCTCATCGAGGCAGGCAAGGCGAGCCCGGGCCTGTGGCGTAAATACGATGCCGCTGCAGCGCAGGCCGAGTCCTTGGCGCGAGCCGGCGAGCATTATGCCGCCTATTTGAAGAAACACGCGGACGACATCGCTACGCGGCGTCGTTACGCCACGCTCCTGCTGCACATGGGGAACGACGACGCGGCCGCCGAGCAATACCGCAAGGTTTTGAGTATGTCCGCCGACGATTTGGTGGCCATGAACAATCTGGCCTGGATCTACATCGAGCAGGGCGACCCCCGCGGCGTGGAGCTGGCCGCCAAGGCCCATGAGTTGAGTCCTGACAATCCCGGGGTGGCTGATACCTATGCCTGGGCCCTTATCCGCACCGGCGAGGTGGAGAAGGGCGTGAATCTCCTCAAGAGCGTGTTGCCCAAGGTGTCACCCGGCCCGCAAGCGAACGAGATCAAGTACCACCTCGCCCACGGGCTTGCGCTCGCTGGCGATCTGTCGGCCGCGCAGCGTTATCTGGACGAGCTGCGCGAGGCGGGCGCCGACACTTTGGTGAGACGTTTGGAGGCCGTTTTGGCGAGTCGCTGACTAGGGTTTACAACCCCCGTCCACTGGATAAAATAGGCTGGCTACGTTGTATCGGCGCGCGAAGGCCCTGGTTTTGGCGCGCTAATCGACTGAATCACAAATTATAATCCAGAAGGACGAAAGCCATGATGAAGCGCGTGTTCGGTGCCCTCGCGATGGGCGCGATGTTGGTTACAGGGGGGGTGTGGGCCGCCGGCGATCCCAAGGCCGGGCAGGCCAAGTCCGAGCTCTGCCAGGGTTGCCATGGCGTCGACGGCATGAGCGTCAATCCCGAGTGCCCCAATCTCGCCGGTCAGCGCGGTGGGTACATCATCAAGCAAATGCTGGATTTCCAGAAGGGACATCGTGACAACCCTACCATGACCCCGATGGCGGCCATGGTCACCGATATGCAGGACTTGAAAGACATCGCCGCGTACTACCAGAGCCAGAAGGTGATGTCCTCCAAGAGGGCGATGTTCGGACACTCCTCCGGTGACAAGAAAAAGATCGCCAAGGGTAAGAAAATTTACTACGAAGGAGCACCGGAAAGGGGCGTCTATGCCTGTGTCAATTGCCATGGTAAGAAAGGCATGGGGCGTGATCCCAACAACCATATCTTCCCAGTCATCGGCGGACAGATGAAGGAATATCTGGTGAAGCAACTCCAGGACTTCAAGAGCGGCCAGCGTAGGAACGATCCCGCCGGCATGATGGTCGATGTCGCCAAGCGCCTCTCCGATGAGGAGATTGAGGCCGTGGCCGACTATCTCTCCAGTCTCTAAGGCGAGAGAACACGACACGACACGAACGGCGTCGGGCCGGGGCAGGCCCGGCGCCGTTTCTTTAGTCGTGGCCGAATTGTCCGCCTCGCGGCTCAAAACAAGGTGTAGACGAACGGTGCCACTGCCGAGTTCGGTCCCAGTACCAAGAGGATACCCAATAGGACCATGACCAAGATGAGGGGCAGGAGCCAGAATTTCTTGCGGGTCTTCGTGAAATCCCATAAATCGCGCAGCAATTCCCACATCAGAAGGGCTTCTCCAGGCGTGTGTTGAGGTGGTGATCGCTGGGGCGGCGGTAACTCTCGGCGCCCGGGTCGGTGCGACGTTGCAAAGGGTCTCGACCGCTTAGGCGCAAGGCGAGGCCCATGGGGGTGACGAGGGCGAAATAGACGAATCCCAGGAGCAGAGGCGTGGTCAGGCGTCCCAGTCGCTGCCCGAAGGCCATCCAGGCGCGGTAGGGGCGAGTGAGGGTGCGGGGGAAGACCAGGCCCCATAGTCCCCAGGCGGCGCATCCGGCAGCTACGTTCCACAACGGTCCCTTGCCCGCCAGCCAAGGGAAGAAGAAGGCGAACAGGATGGCTGCCACCACGGCGGTGGAGACGGCGAATTGGCGCACACGCTTGGGGGTCGCCTTGAGGATGGGGTGGGACGCCTCGGTCGTGTCGGGTGGCGCCGGGATGCTCACGTCGTTGGGTTGTTGGGTCTTCTCCAGCAGGAACGGCCCCAAGGCGAGGAGGTCCATGTCCGTCTTGAAGAAGCAGCGCAGGGCGTCTTCCGGCGTAAGGACGATGGGCTCGCCGCGGACGTTGAACGAGGTGTTCACCACCATCGGGCAGCCGGTGCGGGCGTGGAAGGCGGACAACAGACGGTGGAAACGCGGATGGATGTCGGGGCGCACCGTCTGCACCCGGGCGCTGCCGTCCACGTGGGTGACGGCGGGGACCTCGGAACGGGGGTGGCGCAGGCGTTCCAGCCCCTGAACCTCTTCCGGGGCCGGTCGCAGCCGATCGGCCCGCAGGCGGGTGACGAACAGCATGTAGGGGCTGTCCTCCGTCATTTCGAACCAATCCCCCTGGTGTTTGGCGAGGACAGCGGGGGCGAAGGGGCGGAAGGACTCTCGGAATTTGATCTTCTGGTTGATGCGCGACTGCATCCCCGCGGGCCGGGGGTCGCCGAGGATGGAGCGATCGCCCAGGGCGCGGGGGCCGAACTCGGCCCGCCCCTGGAACCAGCCCACTACCTTGCCCGCCGCCAGGGCCTCCGCCACGCGGTTGTCCAACTCGTCATCCGAGAGCCGCTCAAAGGCGGCGCCGGCGCGGCGCAGGGCCGTTTCCATCGTCGCTTCGTCGTAGGCCGGGCCGAGGAGGGCGCCGGTCATGGCGTCGGGGCGCCGGGGCGTGCGCGACTCCCCGAGCCGGCCATGGTGGACGGCGAGGGCGGCACCGAGGGCGCCGCCGGCGTCGCCGGCTGCCGGTTGCACCCAGATCTCGTCGAACAGCCCTATCGCGCGTAGCTTGCCGTTGGCCACGCAGTTGAGGGCGACCCCACCGGCCAGGCACAGGTGGCGTTCCCCGGTCTCTTCGCGCAAGGTACGCGCCAGGCGGAGGATGATTTCCTCGGTCACCGCCTGGATGGAGGCAGCCAGGTCCATGTGGCGGGTCTCCAGCTCGCTCTCGGGGCGGCGGGGAGGGCCGCCGAACAGGTGGTGGAAGCGTTCGCTGGTCATGCGCCGTCCGCAGGCGAAATCGAAATAGCGCAGATTGAGGCGGAAGCTGCCGTCGTCCTTGAGGTCCAGGAGTTCTTCCAGGATGCGGTCGCGGTAGCGGGGTTCGCCGTAGGGGGCCAGCCCCATGAGCTTGTATTCGCCGGAGTTGACTCGAAAGCCGCAGTAGACGGTGAAGGCGGAGTAGAGGAGGCCGAGGGAGTGGGGAAAGTCCTGTTGCCACAGGGGTTCGAGCTCTCGCCCCGCGCCACACCAGGCGGAGGTGGTGGCCCACTCACCGACGCCGTCCAGGCACAGCACTGCTGCCCGTTCGAAGGGGCTGGGGTAGAAGGCGGAGGCAGCGTGGGACTGGTGGTGGGCGGGGAAAGACAGGAGGGGGATCCGCTCGCCTCCCAGTCGGCGCCAGTGGTCGCGCAAGAGATGTTTCAAGAATAATTTTTCCTTCAACCACACGGGCATCGCTTGAACGAAGGCGGACAGGCTTCGGGGGGCGCAGGCCAGATGGGTCTCCAGGAGACGCTCGAATTTGAGCAGGGGTTTGTCGTAGAAGGCCAGGTGATCCACCTGGTCGGGGTGGAGTCCGGCTGCATCGAGGCAGTGGCGCACCGCGTGGATGGGGAAGGACGGGTCGTTCTTGCGGCGGGTGAATCGTTCCTCCTGGACGGCGGCGACGATCTCCCCGTCGTGCAGGAGGGCGGCGGCACTGTCGTGATAGAAGGCGGAGACGCCGAGGACGACGGTCATGGCAGCCACCCCCAGGACGCCAAGGCCTCGCTCAGATGCGCCGCCACCCGCTGATGGCCGGTTCGATTCAGGTGTCCTTCAAAGGGATGATAGAGGGCTTCGCCGGTGCGCTCGTAATGGTCGCGCAAGGCCTCGGCCAAGTCGATTACCGGCAGGTTCGAGGCGGTCAGGTCGACGCGCAGGGTGCGGCGCAGGAATTCTTGGTACTGGCCGGAAGGACCCTCCGATTCTTCGATGTGGGAGCGACCGGAGAGGAGGGCTACGGCCAAATGTCCGCCCTCACGCGCCAGGGCGCGGTGCATATCCGCCACCAGGGCGCGGAACAGGGTCAGGGATTGGGCCAGGCGCCGTTCCAGGTCGGTTTGGTCCAGACGTATTTGCGGCTGAAAAAGTCCCAGGCGTCGGCTCAGCTCGAGACGCCCGAGCCACCCGGGTCGAGGCATGTCGGGGCCGAGGAGCAGGGTGGCCAGGTTTTCCCGGCGGGCGGCAGCCGGTTTGGGGGTTCGCGGTACGGGGATGCCCTCCAGGCGCAGGCGACCGTTCCGGAGGACGAAACGGGGTTTGGCTTGCTCCGCCTGCAAGGGGTAGGTGCGCGTATTGTCGACGAGATCGTTGCCCAGATAGACCACCAGAAGCACGCGCCGGCGCAATTCCGGGGGGAGTTCGTCGAGCAACAGGCGCTCCTGATCGGTGCTGTAGCCGGGCACTCCGCGGTTGAAGAAACGGGTGCGGGGGTGGTCGGCGTTCAGACGGTCGGCGAAGGTTTCCCCCTCGTCTACCCCCAGGCCGAAGGTGAAACTGTCTCCCAGGAGGGTGACGGCCTCCTCCGGGACAGGCCCCGCCGGGCCGCGGAAGCCGTCGTCGTTGATGCGGTAACGGACGCGGAAATCGTGGTGGTGGTGTTCTCCCTCCCAGCCCGGGCTGAGACTCCAGCCGAGGAGGGGGTCGTAGCGCAGGAGTCCGGGCTCCATGCGGTCGCTGTGCTCGATCTGGGAGCGTTGCCAACGCAGGACCAGCTCCGCCGTCGCCAATCCGACGATCAAGGAGAAGGCCACGGTGAGGGCCATCAAAAGGAGGGTGCGGCGGTGGCCGCCGGGTGGGTGCCTGTCCATGGTCACCTTTCAGGATACCGAAACGCGAAAGGCCCCGCGAGGGGGCCTTTCGCATGTGCCCGAACACCGGCTTTTCAGTCATCTCCGGAGAAGGCGCCGATCAGATGTAAGAGGCTGAGAAACAGGTTGTAGATGGCCACGTACAGGCCCACGGTGGCGATGATGTAATTGGTCTCGCCGCCGTTCACCAAGCGGCTGGTCTCGAACAGGATCATGCCCGACATCAGGAGCACGAACATGGTGGAGACGGCGAGGGAGAGCCCGGGCATCTCGAAGAACACCGCCACCAACCCGGCGAGGAAAGCCACCAACACGCCGGCGAAGAGAAAACCGCCAAGGAAGCTGAAGTCCTTGCGCGAGGTGAGGGCGTAAGCGGAGAGGCCCAGGAAGATGGCCGCCGTGCCGCCGAAGGCCATCGTCACCACTTGGCCGCCGTTGGGCAGCCCCAGATAGGTACTGATGATGGGCCCCAGGGTCAGACCCATGAAGCCGGTGAGGGCGAACACCGACGCCAAGCCCCAGACGCTGTTCCGCAGCTTGTAAGTGAGGAACAAGAGGCCGAAATAACCCACCAAAGTAAGGATAAGGCCCGGGTGGGGCAGGCTCAGTACCACCGACGTCGTCGCCGTCAGGGCGCTGAAGAGCAAGGTCAAGGACAACAGCAAATAAGTGTTGCGAATCAGCTTGTTGACCTGCACCACATCGCGTGCAGGTGCCTGCATCGGAATGGGTCGCACTGGCATGGAGTCACCTTTATCACAAGTGGGTTGGGGGAAAACAGCATACCCGAGCGGTGCGCACAAGCAAGTATCGTCCAGGTTCCTTCCGCCTTGAAACCTCGCCTGCCTTATCGAGTTCATGGGGTTAGAAGGAAGAGGACTTTGCCGCCCACTCGTCGGCGGGCGTAAAATTCGGAACGAGTCAGTGGAGACGACCATGAATCCCCGCGAACCACACCATCCCGTCGAAACATCTTCCGGTGACGTCGACGCCTTTCTCGAAGCAGTGGCCAAGACGCCCGTAGTCGCCGTAGAAGGTGGTCGGGCACGGCTCATCTTCGCCATCGATGCGACCGCCAGTCGTCAACCCACCTGGGATCTCGCCGCCCATTGGCAAGCGCGCATGTTCGAGGAGGCGGCCCGTTTGGGGGCACTGGATGTGCAGCTCGTCTATTTCCGGGGCTATGGGGAGTTCCACGCCGGAGCATGGACGCAGGACGCGCGTCGGTTGCAGGCCGCCATGGTGGAGGTGCATTGTCGCAGCGGACTCACCCAGGTGGTTCGGGTCCTGGAGCACGCCCTGGTCGAACATCGGCGTGAGCGTGTTTCCGCCTTGATATACGTGGGAGACTGTTTGGAGGAAGACCCGGAGGCAATGGAGGAACGCGCCGCCCGCATGGGGCTGGAAGGATTGCCCGCTTTCGTTTTCCATGAAGGGCACGACCCCGTCGCTGCGGGGGCCTTTCGCCGTCTGGCTCACCTGAGTGGTGGCGCCTATGCCCCCTTCGACCAACGCAGTCCCGCCCTTTTGGGAGAGTTGCTCGGGGCGGTGGCGGCTTACGCCGTGGGCGGTTTGCCCGCTCTCGAAGATCGGGCCGGCCGGAGCGAGACGGCACGCCGCCTCCTCGTCCAGTTGCGCCGGTGAGGTCTGCTTCGTCATGACCCGTGAGGCGGCACTGGGGCGATGATCCGCGGTATTTTTGTCCTTGTCCTCGTTCTCCTCATCCTGGGCTATTTCCTCGGTCGGCGGCTACGTCGCCTGCCGCCCCAGCAAGCGAGGCGCCTCATGCGTCGCTGGTTGTGGCTGGGAGGGGGTCTCCTGCTCGTGGGGCTGGCGGTGAGCGGCCGATTGCACTGGTTGTTCGGTGCCTTGGGCGCGGCGATCCCGATCCTCCAGCGTCTCGCAGACCTGCGCCGGTGGTTGAAGCGTTCCTCTGCTCGGAACCACGCCGCCGCGCGTACTTCGACGGTGGAAACCCGTTGCTTGAGAATGATGCTGGAACACGGCAGTGGTCGCCTGGACGGGGTGGTGCTGGACGGGCCTCACCAGGGGCGTCGTTTGGCGGAAATGGGGCAAGACGAATTGCTTTTCCTGTTACGTCGCTGTCGGTTGGACGACCCCGATGGCGCCCGTCTCCTGGAGGCCTATCTGGACCGGCGCTTCGGTCCCCAATGGCGGCGGGCGAGAGCCGGTGTCGGTGCGGATGCCGACGATGACGGGCAACGACGTGCCCGGCCGCGGGAGGTGGATATGTCCGAGGCGGAAGCGCGGGAGATCCTCGGTGTGAGGCCGGGGGCGAGCGCTGCGGAGATTCGCCGTGCCCACCGACGCTTGATGCAGAAATACCATCCCGACCGGGGTGGTTCCACCGAAATGGCCGCTCGTCTCAATCGCGCGAAGGAAGTGCTGCTAGGCAAGCGACGGTGAGGCCCTCGGGTATCTGGTGTCCCACTGCGCCTCCTAAGGATTTCTGAGTACGAACATCGCTTTTCATCCCCCCTTGGTCGAGTATGGACTTCGGTCCGATGCGGTGGTCTGTGCATTGATGATTAAAACAGTTCGACCTTGAGTTCACAGGCAACCTGAATATATGATGAACATGGCGGCAGTAAATCTGTCGCCGGATCAGCACAATGACGAGGAGGGTGATCATGGAACTTGCCTGGACACTGTTCATTATTTTCTTCATTTTGACGGCGATCTGCCTGGCCAGTGAGAAGCGAAGCTGAAATGGGGCGATGGCGGGTCGGCACAGGGTGCCGGCCCGCCGTATCGTTGTTGTCGTGGGGGCTGCTCTGGTCGTTGCTCGCAGGAGCGGGCTCGGTGGCGGCCGAGACGGTGTACAGCCCGTTTTCGCCGACGGAGACGGCCCAGCGCATCGCGCAAACATTTCAGCGCCATGGGTTGGCGTTGCTTTCGCCTTCGCGTGCGATGGTCGTGTCGTCGAGCCAGGTCGAGCGCCTGCGCCTCGTGGTAGAGAGCCCGGCGCGGGTGGTGGATGCCTCCCGCTGTCGGTGGCAGGATGCTTATGGACGTCCGATCTCGCTGGAGATCCACCGTGATGCCCGAGGAGTGACCTGGGTCGATTATCGTTTGCCGCCGAAGCGGATCAACGTCTTTGGCGTCATTGAGTGTGGTAAGACCCACGACGACCTGGTCCAGGCCATGGAGGTCCTGCTCGGCGAAGCCCTGCGGCGCTGAAGGCACAGGCCGAACGCGTACCGGATACACCGCCATTTGGGCGGGGTAGTGTCCGTTTGCATCCCTTCTTCCATTCCCGTATGATAAAGGCGATTTTTATCGCCCTTTGAACTCAACGATCAAACGAAGGAGGGAAGCATGGAACTGGCTTGGGTCCTGTACATCGTTTCTTTCATCATCATTGCCATGGGGCTGATTACCAGCCCGACCAAGTAAGCCAGAATTCGATGCAGCGCGCCCCGCCCCTCCCGGCGGGGCGCGCTTTTTTGTATGCGTCGGTACGCCCTTCAGGGGACGGTGGGTATTTGCCACAATAGGTCGACCGCAATCGGGTGAGGAGGAACCATGGCGGAACGCATCGCTGTCGGTGTCGTCGGGGGAACCGGATACACCGGGGTGGAGCTGATCCGTTTGTTGACGCAGCATCCCCGTGTCCATCTCTCGGTGATTACCTCCCGGGCCGAGGCCGGGCGTCCCGTGGCCGAGTTGTTCCCCAACCTGCGTGGGCATCTGGATCTGTGTTTCAGCGCCCCTGATTCCGAGGCCCTTTCCCGCTGTGATCTAGTCTTCTTCGCCACCCCCAGCGGGGTGGCCATGGAGCAGGTCCCGGCGCTTCTGGATGCCGGGGTGCGGGTGATCGATCTGGCGGCCGATTTCCGTCTCCGCGACGCGACCTTGTGGGCGCAGTGGTACGGGCGGGCGCACGCCTGCTCGGATCTGTTGGAGGAAGCGGTATACGGGTTGCCCGAGATGAACCGGTCGGCCATCCGTGAGGCGCGCCTGGTGGCCAATCCCGGCTGTTATCCCACGGCCACGCAGTTGGCCCTGTTGCCCCTGCTGGAGGCCGGTGTGATCGATCGCGAAGGGATCATCGCCGATTGCAAGTCGGGGGTGAGCGGAGCCGGTCGCAAGGCCAGTGTCGCGACCTTGTTGTGTGAGGCTAGCGAGAATTTGAAGGCCTACGCGGTACCCGGGCACCGCCATCTCCCGGAGATCCGCCAAGGGTTGGAATGGGTCGCCGGGGGAGCGGTCGGACTCACCTTCGTGCCCCATCTCACTCCCATGATCCGGGGGATCCACGCCACGGTCTACGCCCGCTTGTGGGATCGGGAGCGAGATTTGCAAGCATTGTTCGAAGATCGTTATCGCAACGAACCCTTCGTGGACGTGATGCCTCTGGGTAGCCATCCTCAGACGCGCAGTACGCGTGGCGCCAACTGGTGTCGCTTGGCCGTTCACCGCCCACAGGGAGAGGATGTGGTGGTGGTGTTGTCGGTCATCGACAATCTGGTCAAGGGGGCTGCCGGGCAGGCGATACAGAACATGAACATCATGTGGGGATGGGACGAACGATGCGGATTGGAACAGCCGCCCCTGTTACCGTAAACGGTACGAGAGGAGGTGCCCGGCGGTGGTGAAGTCGGGTTCCCTCGTCGTCAAGCCCCATTCCCGTAAACGCCGTTGGCTGATGGTCGTAGGCGGGTTGCTGGTGTTTCCCATGGTGGGGGCGGGTCTGTACTACCTGGGCAGTCAGCGAGCGGGATATGATCGTCTGGTGGTGGCCCAGGAGCGCGCGGTCATGGAGGCGCGCATCCAGGAGTTGGAATTGGAACGCGACCAGCTACGCGACCGCGTGGCTTTGTTGGAGCGTTCCAGCCAGATGGACCGTGAGGCTTACGACAAGTTGGACCAGACCTTGAAGGGGCTGCAGGCCGAGTTGTTGGAGCTGCGCGAGGAAGTGGCTTTCTACAGGGGGATCGTCTCCCCTCGGCAAGCGTCCGCCGGCCTGCGTGTGGAACGTTTCCGGGTGGAGCCCCAGGCGAGTACCGCCGACGGCCCGCGTCTTTATCATTACAATCTGGTGCTCACGCAGGTGCTCAAGAACGACCGCACCGCACGGGGAGTGGTCATGGTGACGGTGGAAGGGGTGCAAGACGGTCGCCCCACTGCGTATGCCCTCTACCGGCTTACTCCCGATACCAAGGACAAGGAGAAGCTGCCCTTTCGTTTCCGTTATTTCCAGAAATTCGAGGGGGACTTGATCCTCCCGGCCGGATTTTCGCCGCGTACGGTGAAGGTGGAAGTGCGTCCGCGTCGCGGCAAGGCCTTCGTCGAGGCCTTTCCTTGGCCTTCCCAAAGTTCGACGAAGGTGGTGGAGGCAAAGCCGTGAAGGCCAGGCTGGTGGCGGTGGTTTTGTTTTTCTCCACCGCCCTGTCGTGGGCCGATGTCAGCCCCTCTTCGGTGGAGTCCGCATGCGCGGAGATCGCCGCCAAATTGGCCAGCGTCGGTTATGCGGAGTGCCTGGCGCGCAAGCTCAAAGTGAGTGAGGGTCGTTCTGTGCTCGGGCGCCCCATTCTGATGAAGGAGTATCCACCGCTGCCGACTCGGCAGCCACGGGCGCGGGTCTTGTTGGTGGGTGGGATCCACGGGGACGAGTATTCCTCGGTGAGCGTGGTGTTTAAATGGATGAAGATCCTCGATCGGCACCATTCGGGCCTGTTCCATTGGCGGTTCATTCCTCTCCTCAACCCGGATGGTCTGTTGCGCCGGCCGCGCGCTCAGCGTATGAACGCCAATGGGGTGGATCTCAACCGCAACTTTCCTACTCCCCACTGGTTCGAGAAGAGCCAAGCCTATTGGGAGCGAACGCGCCGTAATCCGCGTCGTTATCCGGGCGAGGCCCCGTTGAGCGAGCCGGAGAGCCGCTTCCTGGCCCAACTCATCGCCGATTTCCAGCCCGATGCCATCGTCTCGGTCCATGCCCCTTACGGTATCTTGGATTTCGACGGCCCCAGCCGCCCTCCCAAGCGCCTCGGGCAGTTGTATCTCAATCTCCTGGGGACGTATCCCGGATCGCTGGGGAATTTCGCCGGTGTCCAGCAGGCGATCCCGGTGGTGACCATCGAGCTGCCCTATGCGGGGATCATGCCCCGGCAGCGGGAGATCCGCCGTATCTGGGTGGACTTGGTGCGCTGGCTGCTGAACAACGTGCCCGCCTCGCCTTTGCGGGCGGCGGCCGGCGCCGATCAGCGCGATCCTTCGTAGACGATGCGCCAGCGACCGTCGGCTCCGAGGCGCCAGAATTGCTCCTTGATGCTGCGCTCGCGATAATTGCTGGAGCGATAGTCCTGGCTGTAGACGACCTGGATCAGGTTTGCTTCGCCCGGGTAAAGAAATGCGTCCATGTCTTCCACCGCTACTTTGATCCAGCGCTTACGGGCGTTGACGCGCCGCTTGTAGACCCGCCAGCTTTGCAGGTCGCCACGCTCGCTGCGGAATTCGGCGGCGTAATGGCTCAGGTAGGCGTCCGTGTCCAGGCTCTCCCAGTCCCGTCGCCAGCGTTCGAAGTCGGCCATGAAATCCCGGCGGTACCGTTCGACACGCTCGGAGGCAACCCAATCCAATCGTTCAGCGATGATCACTGGCGTTCCCGGATCCAGGCGCCGGCGCAGGCTCTCCAGGGCCCCGTTGTCCAGGGTGACGCAGCCGTCGCTGGCGCGGGGAGGCCGGCGCGGGTTGCCGATGGGGTTGCCATGAATCCAGATACCGTCACCGGTGCGACCCAGGAGTTGGTCCCAGCGATTGGGATAGGTGAGGGGGAGGGCGCCGGCACCATAGAAAGGGGATAGATCCCGAGGGGCAATGAAGCCGGTGATGCGGTAGACGCCGATGGGGGTGCGTCCGTCCCCTTCACGTTCCTTGGCAGCGCCGTTCTTGCCCACGGTGACATAGTGGTCGTCGCTCAGGCGCAATCCCGCGGGCCCGTTGGCGAGAACGTAGAGGCGGCTCTCGGAAATATCCACGAGGACTACGTGGCGATGGTGGCCGGCCAGTTGTAATACCGTGAGGGGGCGTTCGTCGGGAGCGGGATGATGGTGGAGATGGCGCCAACGGGCGCGGATTTCCGCCAAGAGGGGATCGGTCGGGTCGTCATCGAGGATGCGGGGTTGGGAGGGATGCTCGAGGTCGGTCAACAGGGCTTGGGCCAGCGGCGCGATGGAAGGTGAGGTGACGAGGGGTTGGATCTTGCGGCGGGCCTCTTCCAGCTGCCCTTGGAGCAGGACATCCACCGCTTCGGAGAGGCGCCGCTCGAGGGCGTGGTCGAGGCCAGCGGCCAGGGCGGATGCCGCTGGCGCGAGCGACAGGAACACGCTCAGTACGACAGACCTCCAACGGCTGAGAGGGTCCGTGTGCACGACCCGACAGGATCCTTCCATGGGCTGCGATGATGACACAGGGCCTTCAAATGGTGAAGCCACCCAGGCGTTTGGAGACCTGGTGCCGGTACCAGTACACCCCGATGAGGAAGCCCACGGCCAGAAACAGCAACATGCCCCCCACCGCCACCATCCACCAGGGACGCTCGCGCATTTCACGGGTGAAGCGGGCCAGGGGAGGCATATCCGGGTTCGTCTGGAGACGTTGGCGGGCTTGGGCAAGGTGGGTTTTGAGGGTCGCGTTTTCCTGTTGCAGGGCGTCGATGCGTCGTTGCATGGCGGCCAAGGTGTCGTTCACCTTGGCCGTTTGTTCGTCCAGTTGGGCGAGCTTTTGTTTCAAGAACGTCAATTCTTTGACTTTCTCGGCCAGGCGAGTGGCGGTGGGGGACTTGGTGGTGATGTAGGCGGCCCTGACCCAGCCGGTGACGCCATTGGCGGTGCGGATCTTGAGGTGACCGCGACGCCGTTCCAGCACGCTCACCACGTCACCGCTGCGGACGATGGCCATAGGGGCGGCTCGACTGCCCGGCGCCTCACGCACGCCCACCCGCAATTCGTCGCTCACGTAGGCGCGTTGTCCTTCGGGGGGGGTGCTCCAGGCGATGGTGGGGAAGAGAAGGATCAGGACGGCGAAGCAGCGGATGAAGGACGTAGGCATGGGTGTCTCCAGCGTGCCTTTGGCGGCTTTCGTTGCCAAGTTCATGCCGGTACAATCGGCCCGCTAACACGAATCCTTAACCTGCGACGTGTCGGGATGCTCAAGATCGCGTCCGCCGGGGCCGACAAGGGCCACGACCGCCTCGCCGGGCGGACCCCATTTCGGGATGGATCACATACGGGGTGCACACCATGTTGGGTAACAGTAAAAAGCGCAAGTCGGCCAAGATCGATTCCCTCATCGGCCAGAACACTGAGATGCACGGCGACGTGCACTTTTCCGGTGGCTTGCACGTGGATGGCAAGATCAAGGGCAACGTCATCGCCGAGGACCCGGCCTCCCTCCTCACCCTCAGCGACCAGGGGGTCATCGAAGGCGAGGTGCGTGTCCCCAACGTCATCCTCAACGGCCGGGTGGTGGGGGACGTGTACGCCAGCGAGCGCATCGAGCTGGCCTCGGAGGCGCGTGTATCCGGGAACGTCTACTATGCCCTCATCGAGATGGCCATCGGCGCCGAGGTGAACGGCAAGCTGGTCCATCAGACGGGTGGTGAGAAGCCGGCCCTGACCCACCAGAAGCCGGAGGCGGCCGAGGCCCAGGCGGCCCCGGGGGCTAACCCCGCCGGTTGAATAGGGAATTCTTGACTGGCGCGAAGGGTCTATGCACACTGAAGGCCAATCGACCGAACTTCGAGGAACACGACCATGAGCACCGTGGAAAACGACATTCCCGCACCCCTGGAATTCACCGACGCGGCGGCCGCCAAGGTGCGCCAGCTCATCGAGGAGGAAGGCAACGAGAACCTCATGCTGCGGGTGTTCGTGAGCGGCGGGGGTTGCTCGGGTTTCCAGTACGGTTTCACTTTCGACGAGACGGTGCAGGAGGGTGACACCAAGATCGAGAAGGGGGGCGTGACCCTGCTCATCGATCCCATGAGTTACCAGTATCTGGTGGGGGCAGAGATCGACTATACCGAGGGCCTGGAGGGGGCCCAATTCGTCATCCGCAATCCCAATGCCACCACCACTTGCGGTTGTGGTTCTTCTTTCTCCGTCTGAACGGCCGGTTGCACTGTGAATTGGGAAAAGGGGGCGTTCGGCGCCCCTTTTTCGTTTTGGACGCATCAGGCGGGCCACTGCTCCGTGTCGTATGTCCCTGTGATGAGATCGACCGCTACTCGATGCGGCCCCAGTGGGGGTGGGTCCCATGACGGTGCTTGTCGGGGCGCTTCAGTCGTTTTCGTTGCGGCAGACGTGGTGGGCAAAGGCGGAGAGGAGTAGGCACAGACGCTGGAAGGTGGCGCGGGTGATGGCCACCGAGAGGAAGAACAGACCGAGGGGGATGAGGATGGTGGCGGCCTCGGCGTAGCGGGAGGCGAAGCTTCCTTCTTCCGCCAGGCCCACGAGGGTGGCGAGGAACAGGGCGAGCAGGGCCAGGGAGAGGGACAAGGCGCGACTGGTGCGCACCAGGCGTAGCTGGTCCAGGAGTTCGTCCAGGCGGGTGCCGGCGGCGTGGGTGTAGAGGTGGACGAGGAGGAAGGCGCGCAGGCGTTCGTAGCGGTGCCGCTGGCGACCGGCGAGACGGGGGTCGCGCCAGGAGAAGACGGGTTCGCGTAGGAAGTCTTCCAGGTCACGGTGCAGATGATCCCCCTGGCGGCGCGTCAGCTCATCCATCCACGCCTGTCGCGGATCGTGGAAAAAACGGCGGAAGGCGGCCACCTCGAATGGGGCGAAGAAGATGGGGGCGAGAAGGTCCAACAAGAGCCCGGTGGCGAACACCACCAGGAGAGCCAGGGTGGTGATCAATGCCTCCAGGCCGCCGGCCCTTCCTAAGGCCTCGTCCAGGCGCCGGAGCCAGCCGGACCACAGATCCAGCAGGGCGCCGGTCCAGGTACCTTGGCCGGCATCCAGGTGCAAGAGGGTAAGGAGGAGGAAGACGTTGAGCCAGAAGAAGCCGCCGGTGAGGCTGTACTCGGCGAAACGGACGGCGGCCTTCATTCGTCGTCGAGGAGGTCTTCGGGTTCCTGCATCCAGGTGAACAGCCAGCCCCCGAAAGCGCCGATGGCGCAGCCCACGGCGTTGCCCAGCCCGGGGACGAGGGTGCCGGCGATGGCGCCGGCGACACAGCCACCACCACTGCGTACGGCGTAACGGCGTAGATCACCGCTCGGTGCCGCGGTGTCTTCGGCAGTGGCCGTCGTCAGGGGGGTGTCCTCCGGTTGGGCGATGGCAGGGACGGTGATAAGGGCGAGGAGGAGCGGAATGGCGCGTTTGGGTGGGGTTCGAGGCATGGGGTATCCTTCCTTGGTTCGCGGGTTCTGAAATTTTCTGCCCGATTCCTACGGGTGTCGATTCTTCCATTCATTCTATCGCTGGCTGCCCATGCGCGTCGATGATTTCGATTATGAACTCCCCGAGGAGCTCATCGCCCTCCATCCCCCCGAGCGGCGCGGTGACAGCCGTCTGCTGGCCCTGGGGGTGCAGAGCGATGTCCCGCGTGATCTGCGTTTTTGCGATCTGCCGGGGCTGTTGCGACCGGGCGATCTGTTGGTCTTCAACGATACGCGGGTGATTCCGGCACGTCTGTGGGGGCGCAAGGCCACCGGTGGGCGGGTGGAGGTGCTGGTGGAACGCATCACCGGTCGTCATGAGGCCCTGGCGCATGTGCGCGCTAGTAAGTCCCCCAAGCCTGGGGTGGTCCTCCACCTGGAGGGAGGCGTGGAGGCCGAGGTGACGGGGCGGGCGGGGGCGTTGTTCGCCCTGCGCTTCGCCAGCCCTGCGCCGGTACTGGAGTTGCTGGAGCGGCACGGGCACGTCCCCCTGCCGCCCTACCTGGCGCGCGTGGACACGGCGGAGGACCGGGAACGCTATCAGACGGTCTTTGCCCGCCGGCCTGGAGCGGTGGCGGCACCCACCGCCGGTCTCCATTTCGACCGGGCGATGCTCGATCGCCTGGCGGCGGCGGGGGTGGCGCAGGCCTTCGTCACCCTGCACGTGGGGGCGGGAACGTTCCAGCCGGTGCGGGTGACGGAGGTGGAGGAGCACGAGATGCACGCCGAGTGGCTGCAGGTCCCGGAGGAGACGGTGGCGGCGGTGGCACGGGCGCGCGCGCGCGGCGGACGCGTGGTGGCGGTGGGGACGACGGCGGTGCGCGCCCTGGAGAGCGCTGCGGCCGAGGGTGAACTGCGTCCTTTCGAGGGGGAGACGCGCCTGTTCGTCTATCCCGGTTACCGTTTCCGGGTGGTGGACGCGATGGTGACCAATTTCCACCTGCCCCGCTCCACTCTCCTTATGCTGGTATCGGCGTTCGCCGGACGGGAACGGGTGTTGGCGGCGTACCGCCATGCGGTGGCGCAGCGTTATCGGTTTTTTTCCTACGGTGATGCCATGTGGCTGGAGCGTTGGCCGGCGCCGCTCAAGTCTTGACCAGGCGTAGGCGCGGTTGTCCCCGACGCGCGGCGATGCGCCGCAGGGTGCGGTCCAGCTCGTCGATGGACAGGGGTTTGGTGAGGTAGGCGTCCATCCCGGCCGCGAGACAGGCGGCACGGTCTTCGTCGCTGGCGTGGGCGGTAAGGGCGACGATGGGTACCGCCGCACGGTCGCTTTCTTTCTCCCTCCGGCGGATCTCCCGGGCGGCAGTATAGCCGTCCATGCCAGGCATTTGGGCGTCCATGAGGATCACGTCGAAGCGGCCCGTGGACCAGCGTTCCACCCCGGCGTTGCCGTCCTCGGCCACCGTCACCCGGTGTCCCAGGCCTTCCAGGAGCTCCTTGACCACCATTTGGTTGATGGGGTTGTCCTCCACAAGGAGGATGTTCAGCGGGGTGCGTTCGTCGGCGTCCGTCTCGACGGTGGTGCGGGCGTCGTCGCTCTCAGGGATAGCACCGTCTTCCGTCCGCATCGGCAACGGCAAGAGAACATGGAAACGGCTACCGCGACCGGGTTCGCTCTCCACCCACACCTTGCCGTCCAGGCGTCGTACCAGCTCGCGGACGATGGTCGTGCCGAGGCCGGTGCCGCCGTGGGCCCGGTCGCTACCGTCGTCCAGTTGCGTGAAGGGCTCGAAGATGCGCTCGCGGTCCTGGGCGGGGATGCCGATGCCGGTGTCAGTCACGGTCAGGTGCAGGTGGGCCTTGTCGCGGCTGTAATGGTCCACCTGGAGAGAGACGGCAATGGCGCCTTCCTCCGTGAACTTGACCGCGTTGGCCACTAGGTTGGTGATGATCTGGCGTAGCCATTGGCGGTCCGCGTACACCACTTCGGGGAGATCGGCGGCCAGTCGCAAATGGAAGTCGAGCCCTTTCTCCTGCGCCTGGAGGGCGAGGAGGGCGGTGTCTTCGCGCAGGGCGGCGGCCGGGTCGATGGGTGTCCAGCGGGGCGGCTTGCCGGCCTCGCTGCGGGAGAGTTGCAGGAGGTCGTCCACCAGGCGCGCCAAATGACGGGTGGATTCCTCCGCCAGTTCCACGAGGCGACGCTGATGGTCGCTCAGTTCACTGCGGCGCAGAAGATCAAGGGCGCCGAGAATGCCGGTGAGGGGAGTGCGTAGTTCGTGGCTGGCGTTGGCCAGGAAGGTGGTCTTGGCCCGGTTGGCGGCTTCCGCCTGGTCGCGTGCCCGACGAAGGGCCTGGGCCGCCTCTTCCTGTTCGGTGACGTCGCGCACCACCAGCACTGCCCCCTCGAAGCGACCGCCTTCCAGGAGGGGCATGCCCTGCACCTCGATGTAGGTGGTACGACCGTAGATGGAGGTATAGGGAGTGGTGGCGGAGAAATGCCGACCCTCGGTGAGGGCGGTGAGGGCGTCGGCCAGGCCGGTGACGGAGACGGTGGGAAGCTGATGGATGGCTTCGCCGATGGCCGCCGATTCCTGCCCCTCGGGGACCCCGGTGATGCGCCGCATCTCCGGGTTCATGTACATGATGCGCAGGTGGCGATCGAGGCGGATGATACCCACCGGGGAATTGTCGAGGATGGTGCGGTTGAATTCCCACAGGCGGCGATAGTCTTCCTTGGCTTTGTAGGCCGCTTCCATGGCCCGCCGTCGTTCGGTGACGTCGCGCAAGGTCCCTTCCACCCCGCGCACGTTGCCCTTGTCGTCGTAGTAGAACTGGGCATTGACGGAAGCCCATACGGTGTGACCGTCGCCATGGCGCAGGCGTACCTCGTGGTTGCTCACCATGCCGCCCTGGTCCTGAAGACGACGAAGGAGGTCCTCCGTCAACCCCGGCTCGGCCTGGAAGCGTTCTACGGGTTGCCCGAAGGCCTCGTGTGCCTCGATTCCCAGAAGGTCCGACACGGAAGGGGTGACATAGCTGAGTCGTCCCTGGGTGTCGGTGCGGAAGAATACGTCCTGCATGTTGTCGAGGATGGCGCGCAACTCGGCGCGGGAGCGTTCAAGGTGCTGGGAGGCGGCGACCCGCTCGCGAATCTCCTCGTTGAGCTGGCGATTGCTTTGGCGCAGGGCCTCAAGGAGGTCGGCGTTGTGGAAGCGCAGGGCGATGGCCTCGCGGATCTGGCGGTTCATGAGCCAGGCCACCGCCAGCATCACGGCGCCATAGAGGAAAGTGAGGGCCGACATCACCGGTGCCGTGTCCAGGTCCAGGGTGTGAAGACCTGTGGCGAACAGGATGCCGGCGGGGAGAACGAAGGCGAAGGCGGCCGGCAGGTACGGCGCGAGGATGGCGGCGGCGCCGCCCATCATGCCGGCGACGACAAAGGCGGCGAACAACTGGTGCAGCGGTTCCAGCAGTCCCAGAGCGAGGCCGGTGGTGCCCCAGACGAGCCCCGCGGCCAGCTCCAGGGCGAGATAGGTGCGCGCCCAAATCGGAGTCTGTGCCGGATCGGGCCGGCGACGCCGGAAGGCGACCATCAAGGCGGTGCGCACCAAGGTGAGGACGAAGACCACGCCCAGCCACAGGGCCAGGCGGTGGGCAGGAACCTCGTCGGCGAGCACGTAGGTCAGGGCGACCGCACCGAGGGGCATGCCCACGAGGGCGATGCCCGCCTGCCGGTACAGTTGGCGGATTTGCTCCTGGAAGACTCGGGCA
>WFVN01000133.1 GCA_015491615.1 Gammaproteobacteria bacterium | reverse complement strand
TCCTTGGGCAGGTCGGCAGGGGCCAGGTTGACGGTGATGCGGCGGGCGGGGAAGTCGAAGTGGCTGCTCTGGAGGGCGCCGCGCACCCGGTCCTTGCTCTCTTTCACTGCCGCCTCGGGGAGGCCGACGATGGACAGGCCGGGCAGGCCGTTGGCCAGTTGCACCTCCACCGTTACCAGGGGGGCGTCCATCCCCGCCTGGGCGCGGCTGAGGCAGACGGCGAGGGTCACGCGCCGCGGTCGTCCGCGTCGGCGGGCGGGGGCTCGCCGCCCTCCGTCGGGGAAGGCTCCAAGGGGGGGGCGGAGGCGGCGATCCCCAACCGTCGTTCCAGTTCGAGGACGCGCGCTTCCAGGGCCTCCACCTTGGCGCGGGTGCGGGCGAGGACGGCGTTCTGCACTTCGAATTCCTCGCGCGTCACCAGGTCCAGGCGGGTGAGGGCGCTGGCGAGGGCGGCGCGCACGTTCTGTTCCACGTCTTCCTTCACCGCCTTGAGGCTGTCGGGTACGGCGTTGCCGATCTGGCGGGCGATGTCGTCGAGGATCTTGGGATCGAACATGGGTTTTCCTGGTCTCCTTAGACGATTCGATTCTAGCCCCGGGGGCCTCACAGCCAAAGCATGAGACCGGTCTCGAAGCGGTGGGCCAAGTGGGGGTGATAGGGGAACAGGCGGATCTGGTAGAACTGCAGCCCCGGCAGGGAGGGGTGCAGCTCCAGGTGGAACAGGGTCTCGCCCTGGTCGTTCTTGTCCCCGGGGGCGAGGCGGTGGGCCTCCACGGGGATGAACTCGCCCAGCTCGTCCTCCCGCCCGACGACGCATTCCACTACCACGTCGTTGGGGTCCAGGCCGTCCAGGTTCACCGCCACGTCGATGGGCAGGGCGCCGCCGGCGGGTACCCCCTCGGGGGGCGCGCCGAGGGCACGGATACGGACGTTGGGCCAGGCGCGCCGCACCTTCTCCTTCCAGCGGGCCAGCTCGCCGGCGCGGGCGAGGCCGGCCTCGCATAGGGTCGCCTGGTGACTGCTGGCGGCGCTGTAGAGCTTGGTGACGTAGTCCATCACCATGCGATGGGTGCTGTAGCGGGGCAGGAGGGTGCGCATGGAGGCCTTGGACTTGGCGATCCAGCCCTCCGGGGTGGCGCTGGGGAGGCGGCCGTTGCCGGTGAGAGCGGTACGGTCGTAGTACAACGGTACCACCTGGTTCTCCAGGAGGTTGAACAGATCCTGGGCCTCCTGATGGTCGCGGTAGGCGTCGTCGAACTCGGGGCCGTGCGGGGCGATGGCCCAGCCGTTCTCGCCGTCGTAGCCCTCGCCCCACCAACCGTCCAAGACGGACAGGTTGATGACGCCGTTGATGCCCGCCTTCTGGCCCGAGGTACCGGAGGCCTCTAGGGGGTAGCGGGGGGTGTTCAGCCACACGTCCACGCCGGTGACCATGGCCCGGGCGAGGGCCATGTCGTAACCCTCCAGGAGGAGGATCTTGCCCTCGAACTCGGGACGCGAGGCCATTTCGTGGATGGTGCGGATGAGTTGCTTGCCGGGCTCGTCCTGAGGGTGGGCCTTGCCGGCGAAGAGGAAGATCACCGGTCGCTTCGGGTCGTTCACCAGGTGTGCCAGGCGCTCCGGATCGGAGAACAGCAAGGTGGCGCGCTTGTAGGTGGCGAAGCGGCGGGCGAAGCCGATGAGGAGGATCTCGGTGTCCTGGGGGTCCAAGTAACGGGTGATGCGCTCGATCTCCGCTTCCGAACAACCGTTGCGCCGGTGCTGGATGGTGAGCTGGCGGTGCACGCGGGCGATGAGCTCCGATTTGAGGGTCTGGTGGACGCTCCAGTAGAGGTGGTCGGGGATGTCGTCGATGCGCTGCCAGTAGGCGGGGTTGTTGAGTTCGCGGCGCCACTCGCGCCCGAAGCGCATGTCGAACAGGTTGGCCCATTCGCTGGCCAGGAAGGTGGGTACGTGCACGCCGTTGGTGACGTATCCCATGGGGTTGTCCTCGGGGGGGACCTGGGGCCAGACGTAGGATTCCATGCGCGAGGCCACGTCCCCGTGGATGCGGCTGACGCCGTTGTGGAAGCGGGAGCCGCGCAGGGCCAGGGCGGTCTGGTTGAAGCCGTGTTCGTTTTCCGGGTAGGCGCCGAGGGCGAGGAAGTCGGCGGGGGAGACGCCGAGGGCCTCGGTGAACGGGGAAAAGTGTTCCAGCATGAGGCCGTGGTCGAAGATGTCGTGGCCGGCGGGGACCGGTGTGTGGGTGGTGAAGACGGTACCGGCGGCCACCGCCTCCCAGGCGCTGGAGAAGTCCTGACCTTGGGCTACCAGCTCGCGCACCCGCTCGAGGATGGAGAAGGCGGCGTGGCCTTCGTTGATGTGCCACACGGTGGGGGCGAGCCCGAGGGCGCGCAGGGCGCGCACGCCGCCGATGCCGAGAACGATCTCCTGCTGGATGCGGGTGGTGCGGTCGCCGCCGTAGAGTTGGTAGGTGATGCGTCGGTCGTGCTCGGTATTCCGTTCCAGGTCGGAGTCCAGGAGGATGAGCTGGATGTGACCGGCGCGCGCGCGCCAGACCTTGAGGGCCACCTCGCGTCCTTGCACGTCCACCGTCACCGTCAGTTCGTTGCCCTGGGCGTCGCGCGCGGGGGCGATGGGCAGGTCCTCGAAGCGGGTGGGGTGGTAGTGGGCCACCTGGTTGCCCTGGTTGTCGATGGTCTGGGTGAAATAGCCCTGGCGGTAGAGGATGCCCACGGCGACGAAGGGCACGCCCAGGTCGGAGGCGGCCTTGCAGTGGTCGCCGGCGAGGATGCCCAGGCCGCCGGAATAGATGGGGAGGCTCTCGTGGAAGCCGAATTCGGCGCAGAAATAGGCCACCAGGTCCTTTTCCGGATCCAGGTGTTGTTCCACCCCCCAGCTAGGCCGCTCGCGTTGGTAGGCGTCATAGGCGAAGACGGCGCGGTTGTAGTCCTCCATGAAGATGCGGTCTTCGGCGGCGTCGAGAAGCCTCTCCTGGGACACCCGCCGCAGAAAGACCTTGGGATTGTGCCCCGTCTGTTCCCACAGCTCCGGATCCAGGCGCGAGAAGAGACGGCGGATGGTTCGATCCCAGCTATAGAGGAGGTCGTTGGCGAAGGTTTCCAGATGCGCCAGTTGCGGGGGGATCTGCGGGCGCACCTCGAAGGCGAAACGGGTTCCTGACATGGCGAGTCCTTGCGTGTGATGGGCGGTCGACGACAGGCAGGGATCGTGCCCGTTGGCGCCGTGGTGTCGTGTGTCAAAGGATAGTGCGTCCCGGGACGCAGGGAAATGCGACGATCGGAAGAGCCCCGGAGCGGGGCGGGAATGGTGCCGGGAGAGAGACTCGAACTCTCACGGTGTTGCCACCACCAGATTTTGAGTCTGGCGCGTCTACCAGTTTCGCCATCCCGGCTCGAGCCAAAATTATAAACGATGCGCCGGGGGGCACCAAGCACCCCGCAGAATGTAAGAAATTTCGGAAATTTTCTTGAGAAAAAGATGACGTGCGCTGTGCACTTGTGGCGCAACACTTTGAAATTTCATGAAATGTTTGGGGTCATGTCCGGGTGAAAGTTGTGTGTCGGAATCAAGAGTCATCCCTCGCTGCCGATAGGAGTGCTAGATTTGATCGTCGGCGTGCAGGAGCGCACGAATACAAGGCAAGGGAACCTCTCAGGGAAGGCGAAAGGGATCGATCAGGACGAGATAGGTCGCAGGAGGCGACGCGGGCGGGATGCCCGGTGGGAACCCGGATTCGGGGCGGCGCAAGCCGCCCTTTTTTCTTTCAGCCGTCCCACTGGAGGCGCCGGCAGAGGGCGGGGAAGGGGCAGTGGCGGCAGGCCGACTCGTCCCCCCAGGCGGGCAGGCTGGCCCCCTGGGCCAGGGCCCCCATGACGCGTGCCAGGCGCCCGTGCACGGCCGTCTTCAGTTCTTCCAGCGCCTCGCCCTCCAGGCAGGGGGCGTGTTTCACTCCTTCCCGTTCACCGAGGTTCAGGTAGCCCACTTGCGTCACTTCGCTGGCGATGAGGGCGTAGTGGGGGAGCTGCACCGCTTCGCCTCTTTCCACGTCCTTTTTGCTGGGCACGGCGCCGGTCTTGAAGTCGATCACCGCGCGGTGGGCCTCGTTTTCGTCGATGCGGTCCAGGCGACCGTGGAGGCAGGTGCCGTCGGGGAGTGCGTGCTGCCCTTCCACTTCCATGGCCTGGACGCGCCAGTCCTTGGCCCGTTCGATCTGCCAGTCCACGTAGGGTCCGACGAGGTTCAGCCAACGCTTGAGCCAGCCCCGATGGGCGTAGCTGTCGTCCAGTTCGGGGGCGAAGACGGCCTCGCTGATGGCACGCAGGCAGGCAATGGCGTCGTCGCGGTGGGCCGCGTCCCAGGGGCCGCGATAGGGGCCGGGGAGGCCGTCGATGCCCTGGTGGAAGGCCTCAAGGCAGCGATGCACCAGGTTGCCGTAGTCGCTCTTGGCCATCGCCTCGCGCACTGCCTCCGGGGCGGTGAGGCCCAGGCCCTGGCCGGCGTAGAAGCGGTAGGGGCAGTCGATGAGGTGCTGGTGGGCGTAGGCGGTGAGGCGC
>WFVN01000132.1 GCA_015491615.1 Gammaproteobacteria bacterium | reverse complement strand
TCCTACCACCAGGCGGTGGCCGCCACCGGGCGCCTCTCCTCCTCCGACCCCAATCTCCAGAACATCCCCGTGCGCACCCCCGAGGGGCGGCGCATCCGCCAGGCCTTCATCGCCCCCGAGGGTTATCGCCTGCTGGCCGCCGACTACTCCCAGATCGAGCTGCGCATCATGGCCCACCTTTCCGGCGACGAGCGCCTGCTGGCCGCCTTCGCCGCCGGAGAAGACATCCACACCGCCACCGCCGCCGAGGTCTTCGGCGTGCCCCCGGAGGCGGTGCAGCCGGAGCAGCGCCGCCACGCCAAGGCCATCAACTTCGGCCTCATCTACGGCATGTCCGCCTTCGGCCTCGCGCGCCAGCTGGGCATCGACCGGGCCGCCGCCCAGGCCTACATGGACCTCTACTTCGAACGCTACCCGGGCGTGCGCCGCTTCATGGAAGAGACGCGCGAACGGGCGCGCCAGCAGGGTTACGTGGAGACGATCTTCGGCCGCCGCCTGTACCTGCCGGACATCAACGCCCGCAACGTGCAACGGCGCCAGTACGCCGAGCGCACCGCCATCAACGCCCCCATGCAAGGCAGCGCCGCTGACATCATCAAGCGCGCCATGATCGCCTGCGATGCCTGGCTGCAGGAGAGCGGCGAGGCGGCGCGCATGATCATGCAGGTGCACGACGAGCTGGTATTCGAGGTGCGCGAGGACCGGGTGGAAGCGGTGGCCGGGCAGGTGCGCCGCCTCATGGCGCGGGCCGCCGACCTGCGCGTGCCCCTGGTGGTGGACGTGGGCGTAGGGAGCAATTGGGACGAGGCCCACTGAAGCGAAAAAATTTTCGCCGAATTGAAACTTTTTCTCATTCCCGCCGTCATAAAGGACAGACTCGGCCGTCAGGCCAGTCTCCCGCTCCCCCCTCCCTGAGCGGGCATCGACAGCGACCCGATGATGCAGATATCGGGCATTATGCCCCGGGTGCCTCCCCCCTTCGGTCCCGGGGCTTCTTTTTGTCTGCAGGATTCTCACTCACCGCTGCCGACAAGTGTTCATCCAACCACTGTCGGGCCACTTCCACTCCGGTCCCCTTGAGGGCCGAGAAGGGCAGGATGCGGGCCTCGGCCTGCAATTCGCGGGCGATGGTCTCCATGGCCCGTAGTGCCTGACTGAGGGCGCTGCGGCCAAGTTTGTCCGCTTTGTTGAGGAGGACCAGCACCGGCAGGCCGGTCTGCGCGCACCAGTCGATCATTTGCACGTCGAAGGGCTTGCCCGGATGGCGGGCGTCGGTCACCAGGACGATGCCGCGCAGGGATCGACGCCCATGGAGATAGCCCTCGATGAGTCGTTCCCAGGCCGTTTTTTCCCCCTTGGGGACCTTGGCGTATCCGTAGCCGGGCAGATCCACCAGGCGCCGCGTACCGTCCAGGTCGAAGAAGACGATTTGCTGGGTGCGCCCCGGGGTCTTACTGGTGCGGGCCAGGACCTTCTGGTCGCAGATGCGGTTGATGGTGCTGGACTTACCGGCATTGGAACGCCCGGCGAAAGTCACTTCCCAGCCCTCGTCGGGTGGAAACTGGCGGGGGTGGGCGGCGGCGATGCGGAAACGGGCGCGTCGATAAAGGGGATTCATGCGCGTATTGTAACCCTTGAGTGGCGGGGCGGCTGCAGGAAGATTAGAGTTGAGTCGAAAGAACGAGCCCTTCCTTCGGAATCGAGGATCCGCCATGAAACGACTCATCATTGCCATCGCCATGACCGCCCTCGCCGGAAGTGCCTGGGCCGGGGGTGACCCCCAGGCCGGTCAGGCCAAGGCCGCCGCCTGCGCCGCCTGTCATGGGGCCGACGGCAACAGCTTCGTGCCCAATTTTCCCAAGCTAGCGGGCCAGGTGCCCAAATACATCGAAAAACAACTGGCGGATTATCAGAGCGGGGCGCGCCAGGACCCCATCATGGCGGGGTTCGTCGCCACGTTGTCCGAGCAGGACATGGCGGATTTGGCGGCCTTCTTCGCCTCCCAGGCGCTCCAGGCGGGTTCGAGCAGTGCCGCACCGGACGTCTTGGAGCGGGGCAAGAAGATCTACATGGGGGGCGATGCCCACAAGGGGTATCCCGCCTGTGCCGGCTGCCATGCCCCCGACGGGGCCGGCAACGCTCCCGCCGGATGGCCTTCCCTGCGCGCCCAGCACCCGGCCTACACTGTCAAGCAACTCAACGACTTCCGCTCTGGAGCACGGAAGAACGATCCCAACAAAATGATGCGGCAGATCGCCGTGCAGATGTCCGATGCGGACATCCAGGCGGTGGCCGAGTACATCGCCACCCTCAAGCCCTGAGGCAGACCGATCGGAAGGGAGCCCCGGCGGTGGTACGCCGGGGTTTTCTTATTTTTTGCCCTTGCCGAAGAGGTAGTCGGCGTAGGTGGTGACCTCGGCGGTGAGATGGCGGAACAGGTGATCCAGGCTGATGATGGTCTGTTCCAACAGGGTCACGGTGATGTAGGGGTGTTCCACCCGCAGACGGTTGTACATGGTGCGGGTCAGGCGCAGCAGTTTGGTTTCGTCGGTCTTGGCGCGCAGGCGGATGGAGCGGGGCTGGCGGTCGAAGAACGACATCTCCCCCAGCATGTCGCCCGCTTGCACGGTGGCGATCTCGTTTTCGCCGCCGGATTCTTCCACGGTGAGGGCGATGATGCCTTGGACCACGAAGTAGAGGGCCTCGCCCACCTCGCCGATATCGGCGATGACTTCGTTCTTTCTGTATGGGACCAATTCCATGAAATCCAGCAAGGTCTGGACTTCCTTCACGGTCAGGGACTCGGCCAAGTACTGTTGTTTGAGGAACTCGGTGAGGCTCACTTTCTCCGAGGTCATGGAGGCTCCTTGGGAAAATTCCGGCGTCGTGGTCTGGGCCTAGCATAATTCAACGCAAGGGAAAGACAAGCCGGGCGCTTGAGAAGGTGGGTGCCCTTGGGCTAGGCTTGGCCCTTCTTGAGGAGGTGAACATGATCCGAACGCTCGTCGTTGCATTCGCCCTGATTCCCTGGCTGGCCGCTCCGGCCGTGGCCGAGGAATACATAGAGGGGGTCCATTACGAACGCATCGATCCCCCGGTGCCCACCAACACCGGCTCCAAAGTGGAGGTGCGGGAGATTTTCTGGTACGGATGCCCCCATTGCTACCGGTTCAGTCCCTATGTCGAACGTTGGCTGCGCAACAAGCCCAAGGAGGCCCAGTTCGTGCGCATGCCGGGCATCCTGAGACCGTCCTGGGAGCTATTGGCGCGCGCCTACTATACCGAGGAGGTCCTCGGGGTGGTGGACAAGATCCACAAACCTCTGTTCGACGCCATCCACCTGGAGCGCCGGCGCCTCGACACGGAGAAAGCCCTGGAAGACTTCTTCGCCGAGCACGGCGTTCCCCGCGAGGACTTCCGCAAGACCTTCCGCTCCTTCGCGGTGGAGACGCGCGTGCGGCGTGCCCGTACCCTGAGCCGCCGTTACGGCATCGGCGGGGTGCCGGCGGTAGTGGTGGCCGGCAAGTACCGCCTCAACAACGGCATGACCGGCGGCCCTGCCGAGACCCTCAAGGTCATCAACTACCTGGTGGAGCTGGAGAGCGGCAAGCGCTGAAACCGCTCTCCTGCGGGACGAAGGGCCGGGTGGCAGGCGCCATCCGGCCTTTTCTATGGGGCGTACACGTCGGGGAGTTCGGGGCCGCGGCCCTTGAAGCGCCGGTGCAACCACAGGTATTGCTCGGGGGCCGCCCGCACCGCCTCTTCGATAAGGGCGTGGTAGCGGCGGGTGTCGGCAGCGGGATCGTCGGAAGGGAAATCTGCCAGGGGCGGATGGAGAGTGAGGTGCCAGCGGTGGTCCGGGGTACGGTGCATGAAAAAAGGGACCGTCGGGGCGCGGCTGATCCTGGCCAGGCGCGAGGTGGCGGTGTGGGAGGCGGCGGGTACGCCGAAGAAGGGGACCAGGGCGCTGCCGGGGCCGCTGTAGGCCTGGTCCGGAGCGTACCAGACGATGTCTCCCCGCTTGAGGGCGCGGAGGATGGCGCGCGGGTCGTCGTGGGGCAGGGAGGCGCCGGCGTGGCGTTCCCGGTGGCCGGTGATGATCGCCTCCATCACCGGATCGGCGTGGATCTGATAGACCGGGGTGATGCGGGGGCCGAAGTCGAGGGCGATGTGGAGCAGGCGCAGGGCCAGTTCCATGGAGGTGAAATGGGCCCCCAGGAGGATCACGCCGCGCCCTTGGGCATGGGCCTGCCGCAGGTGTTCCAATCCCTCCACGGTGATGCGGCGGCGCAGGCGTTCCGCATTCGCCCACCAGCACAGGGCCGTCTCCGCCACCGCCATCCCCACCGCCTCGAAGTGGGCCCGCACCAGCCGTTCGTGCTGCGCCACGTCCCATTCAGGGAAGGCCAGTTCGACATTGATGCGGGCGATGCGCCGGCGTTTGGGCGCCAGCCGGTGGAAGGCCCGCCCCAGGCCGCGCCCCAGGGCCAGCTGCGCGGGAATGGGCAGGAGGGTGCTCGCGCGCAGCACGCCCAGGCCGGTCCACAGGGGCCAGTAACGGGGGGCCAGGGCGCGGGGCAGGGGGAGCGGGTCGGGCATGGGTTCTCGGCGCCGGCGGCGCAATGGGGTGTGATAGTATAAGCGC